>NZ_JBSFMS010000210.1:0-6032 GCF_053599675.1 Streptomyces sp. NPDC000880
GCGCGCGGGGCCCCCGCCCCTTTCGTAGGGGACTTCCTAGCGCACCGGCGTGAAGTCCTGCGCCCCGATGAACGACGGCCTGGGCACCGGCGCCGCGAAGGGCTTGACCGCCGCGTTCTCCACGCTGTTGAAGACGATGAAGACATTGCTGCGCGGGTACGGGGTGATGTTGTCCCCGGAGCCGTGCATGCAGTTGCAGTCGAACCAGGTCGCGGATCCGGCCCTGCCGGTGAACAGCCGGATTCCGTGCCGGTCGGCGAACCGCGTCAGCGCCGCGTCCGAGGGCGTGCCCGCGTCCTGCATCTGCAGCGACTTCTTGTAGTTGTCCAGCGGTGTCTCGCCCGCGCAGCCCAGGAACGTCTTGTGGGACCCGGGCATGATCATCAGCCCGCCGTTGGTGTCGAAGTTCTCGGTCAGCGCGATCGAGACCGAGACGGTGCGCATGTTCGGCAGACCGTCCTCGGCGTGCCAGGTCTCGAAGTCCGAGTGCCAGTAGAAGCCCGAGGCGCCGAAGCCCGGCTTCACATTGATACGGGACTGGTGGACGTACACGTCCGAGCCGAGGATCTGCCGGGCCCTGCCCACCACCCGCTCGTCGCGCACCAGAGAGGCGAAGATCTCGCTGAGCCTGTGCACCTCGAAGACCGAGCGCACGTCCTGAGACTTCGGCTCGATGACCGAGCGCTCGTCGGCCCGTATGGCGGGATCGGCGATCAGCCGTTCCAGCTCGGCGCGGTAGAGCGCGACTTCGTCCTGTGAGATCAGCTCGTCGACGGCGAGGAAGCCGTCGCGCTCGAACTCCATCAGCCCGGACGGGAGGATCGGCCCCGGAGTGCCGGGCGCCGACCAGACGACCGGGTCCTGGCGCGGGGTCGTCACCTCGTTCACGCCACGAGTCGGGTACAGGTCGGTGCGTACAGCGGCGGTGGTCATGGGTCAGCCCTCCTCGGTGAGCAGCGGGTAGATGCCGTTCTCGTCGTGGTCCTCCCGTCCGGTGACGGGAGGGTTGAAGACGCAGACACAGCGGAAATCGGTCTTGGGACGCATGGTGTGGCGCTCGTGGCCGTCCAGCAGATACATCGTGCCGGGCTCGATCCAGTGCGTCTCGCCGGTCTCGTCGTTGGTGAGTTCGGCCTCGCCCTCCACGCAGAGCACGGCCTCGATGTGGTTCGCGTACCACATCGACGTCTCCGTACCCGCGTACAGCACGGTCTCGTGGAGCGAGAAGCCGACCTTCTCCTTGGCGAGCACGATGCGCTTGCTCTCCCAGGTTCCGGACGCCGCCTTCACATGGCGGTCGGTGTTCTCGATGTCCTTGAACGAGCGGACAATCACGGTGAGTTGTTGCCTTTCCTCTTCCCGCGGGGTTCCTGCGGGGTCGGTACGGGTGTCAGGCCGTCTCGCGGACGGAACGGGCCAGGATGCGCAGACCCTCGTCGAGCTCCTCGGGGGAGACGGTGAGCGCGGGCAGCAGCTTGACCACCTCGCTCTCCGGGCCGGAGGTCTCAAGGAGCAGCCCCAGTTCGAAGGCGCGGGCGCAGACCGCCGAGGCGCGCGCCTTGTCCTCGAACTCCAGGCCCCACACCAGACCGCGGCCACGGAAGCTCACGCCCTGCTCGCCGCTCTCGCCGGCGATGGCCAGCAGCGCCTGCTCGACCTGCTCGCCGCGCGCGAGGGTCTGCTTCTCCATCTGGCCGTCGGCCCAGTAGGTGTCGAGCGCGGCGGCGGCGGTGACGAAGGCGGGGTTGTTGCCGCGGAACGTGCCGTTGTGCTCGCCCGGCTCCCAGATGTCCAGCTCAGGCTTGAACAGGCAGAGCGACATGGGCAGTCCATAGCCGCTGATCGACTTCGACAGAGTGACGATGTCCGGCGCGATGCCCGCCTCCTCGAAGGAGAAGAAGCCGCCGGTGCGGCCGCAGCCCATCTGGATGTCGTCGACGATCAGCAGCATGTCCTGGCGGTGGCACAGGTCCTGGAGCGCGCGCAGCCACTCGGGGCGGGCCACGTTGATGCCGCCCTCGCCCTGCACGGTCTCGACGATCACGGCGGCCGGCTTGTTCAGTCCGGAGCCCTGGTCCTCCAGGAGGCGCTCGAACCAGAGGAAGTCGGGGACCTGGCCGTCGAAGTAGTTGTCGAACGGCATCGGTGTGCCGTGCACCAGCGGGATGCCGGCTCCGGCCCGCTTGAAGGCGTTGCCGGTGACGGCGAGCGAGCCGAGCGACATGCCGTGGAAGGCGTTGGTGAACGAGACGACGGACTCGCGCCCCTTCACCTTGCGGGCCAGCTTGAGCGCCGACTCGACCGCGTTGGTGCCGGTCGGGCCAGGGAACATGACCTTGTACGGAAGGTCGCGCGGCCGCAGGATCACGTTCTGGAACGACTCCAGGAACGCGCGCTTGGCCGTGGTGGCCATGTCCAGGCCGTGTGTGATGCCGTCGCGCTCGATGTAGTCGATCAACGCGCGTTTCAGCACCGGGTTGTTGTGCCCGTAGTTGAGTGATCCGGCGCCGGCGAAGAAGTCGAGGTAGGTGTGGCCGTCCTCGTCGTGGAGGTGGCTGCCCTGCGCGCGGTCGAAAACGGCCGGCCAGCCGCGGCAGTAGCTGCGTACTTCCGACTCCAGGGTTTCGAAGACACTCAGGGCGGGCGGGGTGATGGTCAAAGCAGTCTCCAGGTGTGGGGGGTCAGGCGGAGAAGGGGCCGATGCGGTACAGCACTTCCGGCTGGTGCGTTCCCTCGGGGAACAGTCCGCCGTCGAACAGAACTTCACGCGCGAGCGGCGCGCGGTGGCGCTTGGCGTATGAGGTGAACAGCCGGTCGGACGCGGTGTTGTCGGGGGTGATGGTCGTCTCGACCTCGCGCACCCCGCGCTCGTCCGTGACCTTCGTGGTCAGCGCGTCGAGCAGCACGCCTGCGAGCCTCCTGCCGCGGTGCGCATGGTCGACGGCGACCTGCCAGACGACCAGGGCCTCCGGGCGGTCGGGGCGCACATAGCCGGTGACGAAGGCGATCGGCTCACCATCACGGCCGCGCGCCACCAGCGAGGTGGCCGCGAAGTCGCGACACCACAGCAGATAGCTGTACGAGGAGTTGAGGTCGAGGACCTCGGAGTCGCGGGCAATGCGCCAGATCGCGGCTCCGTCTTCCACTCGGGGGGTGTCGATCTCCGGGAATTTGCTCGGGGGGTTGGCTCGTACAAGGTCTTCTTGTGCGGCGGTCATGCCGAGGAAATTTACCGAGCTAATTCCGAAAATGCATTACGGGAAGGGGTTGGGTGGAGCGCCTCTTTGTGTTATCGCGCGAGAGCGGGCCTAGCGCTGCCGCTCGACACGTTGGGGTGGTTTGTGCTGTAAATAAGGCACGAATCGGGCGTGCTGTGGGGTCGGTCACATATTCGTAACGACAGCGAGACTCGTCCGAATTACGTCGTTCGGTGCTATCGAAATCTTGGCGTTTAGGATCGCGGAACGGGGGCAGGAGGATATGGGAAACTGCCTGGAATAAGGCAGCTTCCGGCATTTTTAATTAACGCTTACTTTGACGCAAGGAGAAATGCCGTTCACCGTCACCGTCACCGTCAGGCTCCGGTGACCGTCCGGCGGGCCACCTCCACAGCGCCTCGTACAGTGCTCGATATGAGCGATCACACGGTGCTGCATGTGAAGGGGCGGGTGCTCGTCGGGCCCGAGGAGGCGCGAGACGAGCTGTGGGTGGTGGATGGCCGGATCTCCTACGACCGGCCCCGCGCCGAGGCCGTCACCGTCCAGGGCTGGGCGCTCCCCGGCCTGGTCGACGCGCACTGCCATGTCGGGCTCGACCACCACGGCGCGGTCGACGAGGCGACCAGCGAGAAGCAAGCCCTCACCGACCGTGACGCGGGCACGTTGCTCATCAGGGACGCGGGATCACCGTCCGACACCCGCTGGATCGACGACCGGGCGGACCTGCCGAAGATCATCAGGGCGGGCCGTCACATTGCGCGCACGCGCCGTTACATCCGCAACTTCGCCCATGAGATCGAGCCTGACGACCTCGTCGCCTACGTCGCCCAGGAGGCCCGGCGCGGCGACGGCTGGGTCAAGCTCGTCGGCGACTGGATCGACCGGGACGCCGGGGACCTGACCGCCTGCTGGCCGCGTGACGCGGTCGAGGCGGCGATCGCCGAGGCGCACCGGCTGGGCGCGCGGGTGACCGCCCACTGCTTCGCCGAGGCGGCGCTGAGGGACCTGGTCGAGGCGGGCATCGACTGCATCGAGCACGCCACCGGGCTCACCGAGGACACCATCCCGCTGTTCGCGGAGCGGGGCGTCGCGATCGTGCCGACGCTGGTCAACATCGCCACGTTCCCGGACCTCGCGGCCGGCGGCGAGGCCAGGTTCCCCGTCTGGTCCGCCCATATGCGGCGGCTCTACCAGCACCGCTACGACACGGTGCGCGCGGCGTACGACGCGGGGGTGCCCATTTTCGTCGGCACGGACGCGGGCGGCTCGCTGGCGCACGGGCTGGTGGCGGCCGAGGTGGCCGAGCTGGTGAAGGCCGGCATCCCGCCGCTGCAGGCCCTGTCGGCGACGGCCTGGGGGGCGCGTCAGTGGCTGGGCCGCCCGGTGCTCGAGGAGGGCGCGCCGGCGGATCTGGTGGTGTACGACGAGGATCCGCGGGCTGACGTCAGGGCCCTGGCGGGGCCGCGGCGGGTGATCCTGAACGGCCGGGTGATCGGCTGACGGGACAGCGTCGCCGTGTTGACCGAGCGTGACGCGCGCCCGGAAACGTTCGTTGAACCACTTCATGCGCGATCCCGCGAGGCCCACCGGCGCACCACCCTGTCGCCGTGACACGCGTGGCCCGGGGGAACATCTGTACCTCGAGAATCGAATATGGTCCCGGAAACCCCACTTTGGGGTGAACTCGCGTCAGGTCTCTGTCAGTTCACTCTCAGTGCGTAAGGATTCCGGTGTCTCGGTCGCCACCGCCCACGCGTCCCCGTGGCGCGGCCGGCGACGCCATGTCTCTTGTGGGGGTTCCACCACCTTGAACAGCAACACCTTCCGCATGCCTGCCGCACGCCGCTGCGCCGCCGTCACGGCCGCTGCCGCGCTGGTCGCCGGCCCCGTGGCCCTCGCCGCCCCGGCGCACGCCACCGGGGGTGGCGACGGGCGGGCGAGTGCGGTCGTGCTCCGTACCGGTCTCGATGTCTCCCTGCTCAGCAAGACCGTCGACGTCCCGCTCAAGGCCACGCTCAACGAGGTGCAGGCCCCGGCGAGTGCCGAGAAGACCGCGCTGACCGTGCAGTTGGACGGGGTCGACCAGGGCAGGCCCTTCCAGGTGCTGCGCGCGGACGTGGCCACCGCGAAGGCGACCGTCGACAAGCACAGGGCCGAGGGGTACACCAACCTCGTGCGCGCCCGGGTGCATGTGCCCGGGCTGCCGCTGCTCTCCCTGATCGAGGTCGAGAAGGTCACGTCGAAGGCCGTCTGCGAGGCGGGCAAGCAGCCGGTCGCCGAGTCGAATCTGCTTGGCCACGTGACCGTGCTCGGCAAGAAGGTCACGCTTTCCACCGGGGGCACCACCCGGGTCGATGTGCCCGGCGTCGGCGAGGTGACGCTCGACCTGTCGAAGACGCACACCACGTCCCGTACGGCCGCCGCCACCGCGCTGGAGCTCAAGGTCTCGGTCAACCCTCTCAAGCTGAACGTCGCCGAGGTGACCGGAGTGGTCACCCTCGCCGAGGCGAAGTGTGAGTCGCCCAAGGCCTCCGCCCCCGCCACGCAGGAGCCGTCCGCCAAGCCGAGCCAGGGCGTGCAGGCCCAGTCCGGTGAAAATCCCGCCGGGGAGAACCTCGCGGAGACCGGCGGCAGCGCCACGACGACGTACATCGCGGGCGGGGCGGCCATGATGCTCGCGCTCGGGGGAGGCGCGCTTTTGCTGGTCCGCGCGCGCGCCCGCCACTGACCTGGGGCCGCGCCCCAGACCCCGCGTCGGGGCTCCGCCCCTCACGGGTGAGGGCCGCGTTCAGCCGCTTGAGCGGAGTGCCCGCC
>NZ_JBSFMS010000211.1:0-5865 GCF_053599675.1 Streptomyces sp. NPDC000880
GTCCCGGCCTGGATCGCCCCGGCACAGAAGTCTGACAGCGGCGTACCGCTCGTAGGCCAGCCGGCGGCCGGCCCCTTCACCGGCGCTGTCAGCAGCATCCCGCACTACCCTCACCCCTCCGGACATCGAAGTCCTGGACGGAAAGGAATCCCGGAATGGAGCATTCTCAGTCCGCCTCCCGGGCGCCGGACACTGTCTACATCAACGGCCGCATCTGGGCCGGGCTGCCCGCCCAAGGCTCCGCGGCCTCAGAGGTCCAGGAGCAACAGGCTCTCGCGGTGACGCGAGGGCGGGTGGTCGCGCTGGGCAGCGTCCACGACCTCCTGGAACTGACGGGGCCGGACACCAAGGTGGTCGATCTGGGCCACCGAACCGTGATCCCCGGTCTGATCGACGGCCATATGCACGCGGTGCGGGCCGGTGCCACCTGGTCCAGCGAACTGCACTGGTCCGGGATGCCCATGCTGTCGCACGCGCTGGACAGCATCCGCACGGCCGCCCGGGGCGCGGCGGCCGGCGAGTGGATCCGCGCCATCGGCGGCTGGCATCCCTGCCAGTTCGAGGAGAACCGGCCGCCCACCCGGGCGGAGCTCGACGAGGTGGCCCCGGACAACCCGGTCTACGTACAGGGTCTGTACGACGTGGCGGTGCTCAACAGCCAGGCGGTGCGGATCGTCGGCCTGGACGAGTGGACCGATCTGCCCGGCGACAGCGTCGAGCGCGACCCGGCCACCGGCCAGGCCACCGGCGTGGTCCGGGGACTGGCAGCATTCACCCGGTGCATGGCTGCCATACCCGTGCCGGACCCGGCCGAACAGCGCAGCTCCACCCGCGCCATGTTCGCCGACCTCAACGCGGTCGGTCTGACCGGTGTGGTCGACCCCGGCGGCTTCGGGATGTCGCCCGAGCGCTACGACCCGCTCTTCGATCTGTGGCGCGCGGGCGAACTGACCGCCCGGGTGCGGCTGTACGTCTCCGCGGTGGACGCCGGGCAGGAGCTGGATCAGCTCGACGGGTGGCTGCGCCACGCGCAGACCGGCTTCGGCGACGATCATCTGCAGGTGCTCGGCGTGGGCGAGATCATCCACTACGGCTGCCACGACTTCGAGGGCCTCACGCCCTTCGAGTTGGGCGACCAGTCGTACAAGGAGCTGCTGGCCATCACCCGGCGGGTCGCCGAACGCGGCTGGCCGATGCACATCCACGCGGTGCTCGACGCGACGATCGACCGCATCCTCGACGCGTGGGAGACGGTCCACCGGGAGACCCCCATCGACGGGCTCCGCTTCTCGCTGGCCCACGCCGACACCATCAGCCCCCGCAACATCGGACGGCTGCGGGCGCTCGGCGCCGGCATCATTGCCGACGACCACCAGGTCTTCAAGGGCGCTGCGTCGGCGCGTACCTGGGGACCGGGCAGCATGGAATCGGTGCCTCCGCTGGGAGACCTGCTGGAGGCCGGCGTACCGCTCGGTGCCGGGACGGACGCGACCCGGGCCTCCTCGTACAGTCCCTGGCTCGCCCTGTGGTGGCTGGTCGAGGGCCGTTCCCTGGACGGCACCGTCAGTCGCGCCCCGCGGCACCGGCTCTCCCGCGAGCGGGCGCTCGACCTCTACACGCGCGGGAGCGCGTGGTTCTCCTTCGAGGAATCCGACCGCGGACATCTCTATCCGGGCGCATGGGCGGATTTCGCCGTTCTCAGTGCTGATTACTTCAGCGTGCCGGCTGAAGCGATCCCCGGTATCACCTCGGAACTCACTGTGGTCGGCGGGCGTACCGTCCACACGTCCGAAGCATTCCAGGGCTAATACCGACGGGCCCCGGGCCGCTCACTGGGGCCTGTCGGTGCAAGGCGCCGCAACTCGGGGGCGGAGCGGTCTGCCCGCGCCCTGCTGTGGGTGCGGGCCAGGCGCCGGTCGCGACGTGCGGCCGGCGCCGCGGAACCCAGTCATGAAGCGGGAGTCATGAGATGAACAACGCGATGCTGATCCGTGGTGGGACAGTCCTCACGGTGGATCCTGAGATCGGGGATCTGCCCAAGGGAGATGTCCTGGTGCAGGACGACCGGATCGTCGCGGTCGGCCGGGACATACCCGCCGACGGTGCACAGGTGGTCGACGCCACCAACATGATCGTCATGCCGGGCCTGGTGGACACCCACCGTCATCTGTGGCAGTCCGCCATGCGCCAGATCGCGGCGGACTGGACTCTGGGCCAGTACGCGGAGCGGATGCTCGGCGTCATCGGCCCCCGCTTCACCGCGGAGGACGTCTATATCGCCGACCTGATGGGGGCGTTGGAGTGCCTCAACGGCGGTGTCACCACGGTGCTCGACTGGTCGCACATCATGAACACCCCCGAGCACGCCGACGCGGCGGTGCGCGGACTCGCCGATTCGGGTATGCGAGCCGTCTTCGCCTACGGCTCGCCGAGGTCCCCCGCCGCGGAGTGGTACGCCTCGGACCTCACCCGGGTGGCCAATACGTACTTCAACTCGAAGGAGCAGTTGCTGACTCTGGCGCTGGCCAGCCTGGGACCCGAGTTCTCCTCACTGGAGGAGACCGTCGACGACATACGGCTCGCGCGGGATCTGTCCATCCCCACGTCGCTGCACGTCGGTGCGGGAATGCTCGGCCAGAAGCGCGCGATCACGCAGATGGCCGAGGCGGGGCTGCTCGGGCCCGACGTCGTCTATGTGCACTGCAACACCTGCACGGACGACGAGCTGCGCCTCATCGCGGACTCGGGCGGGCATGCCTCGATCTCGCCGCGAGTGGAGATGCAGATGGGGCACGGCTATCCGGCAACCGGGCGCCTGGTGGCGGCGGGGGTCCAGCCCAGCCTGAGTGTCGACGTGGTCAGTGGGGTCGGCGGCAGCCTGTTCGCCGAGATGCGTGGCACCCTGGAGGCGGAGCGCGGGTGGCAGAACCACATGGCGCTGACGCGCGGCGAGTGGCCCGGCGAACTGGCCCTGAGCACCCGGGACGTGGTGCGGATGGCGACCCTGGAGGGTGCCCGCACCCTCGGGTTGGGAGACCGGATCGGCTCGCTCAGCCCGGGCAAGCAGGCAGACATTGTGCTGCTCAAGGTGGACGTCCCCAACCTCTCCTTGATCAACCACCTTCCGGCCGCGGTCACCCTGTCCGACAGCGAGAACGTGGACACCGTCTTCGTGGCGGGCCGTCCGGTCAAGGTGGCAGGACGGATGCTCAGTCACGAGATGCGTTCCCTGCAGGAGACCCTGAGCGCCTCCCGGGACCGGCTGCTGATGGGCACGCCGTTCGCTCCCACCGTGGCCTGAGCCGGCAGACAAGACACTCGCACGGCCGGCATGGCCGGCATGGCCGTCGGTGCCGGCTCACCCGGCGGCCCGGCTTTTCCGACGGCCCACTTTTGCCTGCGGTACCGCCGAGACGTTTCAGGCTGTCATGGAACCTTAAATTATCGAGTTTCTTCCAGGACCCCGCACATCGACAGAAGCGGAATAACACCGGGGCATTACTCACCGCCGGGAACGCTAATGCGCACACATTCCCCCGCATAGGCAGATTGGCCTATTCATAGTCACGACGCATACCAGAGTTCCTGGCATTCCCGAATTCAGCGGGGATATGCCGGAGCTCGCTTTGGCGTGCCGTGAACTCCGGTCGGCGCGCACCGAGCCGTGGGCCCGACGTCTTCTCGGGATCCCCCTCGTGCCTGCCGCGCTCACCGGACTCGTGGCTGCCTCTCCGCGGCACTCCCCACCGGTCGAATGGGTCGGCCCGGCTCCCATGTCGCCTGCTGTCGAGCCTCAACTCCCGCTCATAACGCGCAGGTTGGCATGCCTGGCCTCACCGGCGGGCGATCAGTGAGCGGTCTGACCCCGGACCGCTTTCGCGGGCGCCTGTCCGGTGCCCGGCCGGCACGGGACGCCATTCCCACGGGCCGAAGACTTCCACTTCCCGCGGTGCGCGGTATGTCGCCAGCGGTGCGCGGCAGGCCCGCCGAACTCTGCCTGCCGTACCTCCTTGAATGCGCGTCACGGGACAACCGGATTCGTCACGCCCCGATCCTTTATCACCCCGGCACAAAGAATCCATGCACACTCTTGACATTCTTATTACGGCGCCACACTCTTACCGCATCCCACGGAAAAACGGCCGTCCCACCACGACCGGCCCTTAACCTCCGACGGTCGGACACACCGGATCCGGCATTCCCCCGCGCCATGCCCCACAGTTCCCGTGCTGAGGGGCATCCCCGCGGGCAGCGCCTCGTCCGCGTGTCCCCGGATATCCGTTTCCCACCTGCTCGCGTCGCTGCGCCGCGTCCACGCACCCCCGTCCCCCGCCCCGCGTCCTAGCGGGAGCGATCGCCCTCCCCGGAGTCCCCGTTGAGCAACCACTCTGTCGATGTCACCGATGACACCGCACAGCCGGTCACCACGAACATCACAACGGCCCCCAGCCCACTGCGCACCTCGCTGGTCACCATCGGCTTCACCGTCCTGGCCGTCTCGTTCATGGTCAACGCCATGGACCGGCAGATGTTCTATCCCATGCTGCCCAACATCGCTGAGGCGTACGGGTTCTCGCTGTCCCAGGGAGGGCTGCTGGCCACCGGATTCACGCTCGGCATGGCGCTGGCCGGACTGCCGGCCGGATATCTCATGGACCGGTACTCCCGCAAGGCCGTCCTCCTCATCAGCATCGTGATCTACTCGGCGGGAACCCTCGCCACTCCCCTGGCGCGGGGATTCGCCGACATGGTGGTCTACCGCCTGATCTCGGGGTTCGGAGAGGGCATGCAGGCCGCAGCGCTGTTCGCCGCGATCGGGGCCTACTTCTTCCACCGCCGGGGATTCGCGTTCGGCCTGCTCGGGGCCGCCTTCGGTGTGGGCGTCTTCATCGGACCGCTGGCGGGCACCCAGCTCGCCACCGTCCAGGGCACCTGGCGGGCGCCCTTCGTGCTGTTCGGCCTCTGCGGCCTGGTGGTCACCCTGATCGCCGTGTTCACCGTGCGCAAGTCACTGACCGAGCGCACCACAGGCGGCGGCACGAAGACGGCCGCGGAGTCCTTCGACCACGTGCCGGCCTCACCGTACAACCGGAACTCCATCGCCCTGGCCGCGGCCTCGGCCGTGGGAGGCATGGTCTTCTACGGTTTCATCGGGCTGTACCCGACCTACCTGCGCACCGTGCTGAACTTGGAGCCGGGCCAGGCGGCGTTCGCGGCCAGTTGCGTCGGTTTCGGCTCGATCATGTCGATACCGGCCGGCTGGCTCGGCGACCGCTTCGACCAGCGCAAGATACTGATGGGCACCTTCCTGATGATCTCGGTGTCCGGCTGGCTGATCTACAACGGCCCGACCACGGCCGGCTGGCAGTACCTGCTCGCCTTTGTGATGGGCACCTTCTCCAGCGGATTCCTCTACACCACCTGCCAGACCGTCATGCAGCGCGCCGTGCGCCCCGAGTACGTCGGACGCGGCGCCGGAATGTTCGTCACCACCTACTACGCGGCGGCGGCGGGTTCCGGACTGCTGTTCGCCACGCTCGTCGACGCCATCGGCTGGTCCGGAGCCGGACTGTGGCAGCTGACCATCCTGCCGCTGGTGGGTCTAATAGCGCTGGCCTTCGTCGACACGTCGCGCTTCAACAACGCCAAGGCATCGGCCTGAACCGGCCGCACGCGCACAACCCGAGGGGCCAGGACCGGCCGTGCCGATCTCGCCCTTGAGGGGCAGCAGCGCTCGGGGCTCCGGCTGCCCGCGTGACACCCTTCGAACCGTCGGCAGGGGCCAACTGCGGATCGCCCTGCGCGCGTACGCCTCCGAGGGGCACCGGCCCGACGCGGTGCTCTCCCGCGCCTCCCGCTTTCTGC
>NZ_JBSFMS010000212.1:0-5823 GCF_053599675.1 Streptomyces sp. NPDC000880
GCGCGTGGCCTGTCGCCCGTACCAGCCACTCGCCCGCCAGCTTGGTCTCGCCATACGGATTGATCGGCACACAGGGGGCGGACTCGGGGATCAGGGACGCCGCTTTTCCCGTGGGGGGATGAGCTGGTACTCCGGTGTCAGGTCACTCCACGGCGAGCAGTCCCGCACGCAGCCGCGACGTGATGCGCGTCAGCAGCCGGGACACATGCATCTGCGAGACGCCCAGCTCCGCGCCGATCTCCGACTGGGTCATCTCCTCGCCGAAGCGCATCCGCAGAATTCGCTTGTCCCGTTCGTCGAGCTCCTCGATGAGCGGCTTGAGCGCCTGGACGTTCTCCGCGGTCTCCAGATCGGCGTCGGGCCCGCCCAGCCGGTCGGACAGCGGCACCGGAGCATGGTCGGAGGCGTCGTCCATCGGCATGTCGATCGAGCCTGCCGTATAGCCGTTGCTGGCGACCACGCCCTCGATGATTTCTTCCTCGTCGAGCCCGAGGTGCCCGGCGAGTTCGGTCGTGGTCGGCGCGCGGTCCAGTTCCTGGGAGAGCTGATCGGTCGCCTTCGCCAGATCGATCCGCAGCTCCTGCAGCCTGCGCGGCACATGCACGGCCCAACTGGTGTCCCGGAAGAACCGCTTGATCTCACCGATGATGTACGGAACGGCGAACGTCGCGAACTCCACTTCGCGGCTCAGCTCGAACCGGTCGATCGCCTTGATCAGGCCGATGGTGCCGACCTGGACGATGTCCTCCATCTGCTCGGCCCGGTTGCGGAACCGGCCTGCCGCGTACCTGACCAGCGCCAGGTTCAGTTCAATGAGCGTGTTGCGTACGTACTGGTGCTCATGGGTTCCCTCTTCCAGCGAAGCCAGCCGTACGAAGAAGACCTTTGAGATCTCGCGTGCGTCACTCGGGGCCACCTCCCCAGGTTTGGGCACGTCCGGCAGATCCAGCTCCGCCATGTTCGGGCGCCGTGTTCCAGGCTGTGTGAGTTCGGTCGGAACCTTGCTCGCCGTGGACACTTCGTCCTCCCCTGCTCGTGGTCAATGCAGGGCGCGTATACCCCGGTTGTCGCCACACATGCCTGCCCCGGCGTGGAGTTGACGGGAAAAAACCACGTCCGGCCCCCCCGCAACACGGGCCGGACGCTAATGGCTCGGACTAGTTCCAGCTGGCGTGCAGCGGCTTGCCCTCGGCGTAACCGGCGGCGCTCTGGATGCCGACGATCGCCTTCTCGGAGAACTCCTCGAGGGAGCCCGCACCCGCGTAGGTGCAGGAAGAGCGGACGCCCGCGATGATCGAGTCGATGAGGTCCTCGACGCCCGGACGGCCCGGGTCGAGGAACATGCGCGAGGTGGAGATGCCCTCCTCGAACAGCGCCTTGCGGGCGCGGTCGTACGCCGACTCCTCGCTCGTACGGTTACGGACGGCGCGCGCGGACGCCATGCCGAAAGACTCCTTGTACAGGCGTCCGTCGGCGGCCTGCTGCAGGTCGCCCGGGGACTCGTAGGTCCCGGCGAACCACGAGCCGATCATGACGTTGGAGGCGCCGGCGGCGAGCGCCATGGCGACGTCGCGCGGGTGGCGGACACCGCCGTCGGCCCAGACGTGCTTGCCGTACTTCTTCGCCTCGGCGGCGCACTCCAGCACGGCCGAGAACTGCGGCCGGCCCACGCCGGTCATCATGCGGGTGGTGCACATGGCGCCGGGGCCCACACCGACCTTGATGATGTCCGCGCCCGCCTCGACGAGATCGCGCACGCCTTCGGCGGCGACGATGTTGCCCGCGACGATCGGCACGTGCGGGTCGAGCCCGCGGACCGCCTTGATCGCGCTGATCATCGACTCCTGGTGACCGTGCGCGGTGTCGACGACGAGGGTGTCGACGCCCGCGTCGAGGAGCTGCTTGGCCTTGCCCGCCACATTGCCGTTGATGCCGACGGCGGCGGCGATGCGCAGCCTGCCGTCGGCGTCGACGGCGGGGCTGTAGAGGGTCGCGCGGAGGGCGCCCTTGCGGGTGAGGATGCCGGCGAGCCGGCCGTCCTTGTCCACGGCGGGGGCGTACCGGCGGTTGGCATGGTCGAGCTTGTTGAAGGCGTCGCGCGGGTCGATGTCCGCGTCGAGCAGCAGCAGGTCCCTGGACATGACCTCGGACAGCTGCGTGAAGCGGTCGACCCCGGACAGGTCGGCGTCGGTGACGACACCGACGGGCCGGTGGTCCGCGTCGACGACCACACCGGCGTCGTGCGCCCGCTTCGGCAGCAGGGACAGCGCGTCGGCGACAGTCTGACCGGGAGCGAGCACGATCGGGGTGTCCAGGACGAGGTGGCGCGTCTTGACCCAGGCGATGACGTCGGTGACGACCTCGATCGGGATGTCCTGGGGGATGACGACGAGGCCACCGCGGCGGGCGAGCGTCTCGGCCATCCGGCGACCCGCGATGGCGGTCATATTGGCGACGACCAGCGGGATGGTGGTGCCGGAGCCGTCCGGCGAGGAGAGGTCCACGCCCTGACGGGAGCCGACAGCCGAGCGGCTCGGCACCATGAATACGTCGTCGTACGTCAGGTCGTACGGCGGCTTCAGGTCATTGAGGAAACGCACGTGCTGACATCCCAGTCGATCGGAGTTGGCCCCCGGGCATTTCAGCCGGGGAAATCGCACGTACTTCATTGTCCCATGGCGATGAGAATGCGATGCCGGGAGAAAACTCCAGCTCATAGGGGTGCCGTGGAGCAGATCCTCCAAATGATCCGGCCCCGGCGCCCCCCGCCTTCCACGCCTGCGCCCCGACGGCCCGCGCCTCCTCAACCGCCCGCTGCCGGCTCAGCCGTCCGGGTCCGCCCGGTCCAGTGCCGGTCGCGGCCCCGGCTGGGCCGTCAGCAGCTGGTCCGCCGCCGCCGTGTCCGTCACCAGGCTGGTCACAAGCCCGGAGCGCAGTACGGCCCCGATCGCCTCCGCCTTGCGCTGGCCGCCCGCGATCGCCACCACCTCGGGGATACGACGCAGCCGGTCCGCCTCGACCGTGATGCACCGCTCGCCCAGGTCACGACCGACCCGCCGGCCCTCCGCGTCGAAGAGGTGCGCGGACATCTCGGCGGCGACGCCGAGCGAGGCGTAGTGCGCGCGCTCCTCGTCGGTGAGCATGTCGTGCACGGTCGAGATGCCCGCCTCCCAGGAGCCGATAGAGACGGCCGCGACGGTGACCTTGTCGAAGTACTCGAAGGCGCGGGCGATGCCGGTCTGGTTGCGCAGCGCCGCGGCGGTCGCCGGGTCGGGCAGCAGCATCGGGGCGTAGATGGGGTGGGCCTCGCCGCCGGAGACCTGGGCGGCGCGCCGTACCGCCTCGACCGAGCCGCGCTCGGCGGTCCCCGCGTCGTACACGCCGGTGAGCTGCACGACCGTGCACGGCGGCAGCCGGTCGAGCGCGGCGGCCATGTGGATGGTGGACCGGCCCCAGGCCAGGCCCAGCACATCGCCCTCGGTCACCAGCTCGCCGAGCAGATCGGCGGCCACCTCGCCGAGGTTCTCCGGGTCGGGCGACTCGTCGGCGCCCTCCGCGGGGGATTCGACGACGACCGCGTGCCGCAGTCCGTAGCGCGCGCGGAGCGCGTCGGAGCGCTCGGCGTCCA
Organism: Streptomyces sp. NPDC000880; assembly: GCF_053599675.1. Taxonomy (NCBI): domain Bacteria; kingdom Bacillati; phylum Actinomycetota; class Actinomycetes; order Kitasatosporales; family Streptomycetaceae; genus Streptomyces; species Streptomyces sp. NPDC000880. The sequence continues at coordinate 3,629 of NZ_JBSFMS010000212.1, forward strand.
GTTCCGCGGGTACGCGGATCTCGATCCGTACGAGATCACGCTCGAGCGCCGTCTCCAGGACCCGGGCGACCTTGAAGCGGCTGACGCCGAACTCCTCCGCGATCTGGATCTTGGATTTGCCCTCGAGGTAGAAGCGGCGGGCCATGGCCGCCGCCTGCACCAGCTCCGCGGGTCCCATCCGCATGGCTGACCGGCCCGTCGACACCGCGATCTCCTCACTGCTGTACACACCCGGATCCGTCATCCTGTCAGATCCGACGATTCTTGATCAGCCCTGATGGGCCGAGTTCACTTGCTTGTGGCTCAGTGGTCGCACGCCCAGGCCGCCGATGCCAGCGTCTGCTGCGCCTTCGTACGCAGCCCACGCACCGCCTGTGCCGGGTCCTGGGCTCCGTAGACCGCCGAACCGGCGACGAACACATCCGCGCCGGCCTCGGCGCACCGCTCGATCGTCGAGTCCGAGACGCCGCCGTCGACCTGCAGCCACAGCTCCAGGCCGTGCTTGGCGATGAGCTCCCGGGTACGGCGGATCTTCGGCAGCATGATGTCGAGGAATGCCTGGCCGCCGAAGCCCGGCTCCACGGTCATGACCAGCAGCATGTCGAGCTCGGGGAGCAGGTCCTCGTACGGCTCGATCGGGGTGGCTGGCTTGAGCGCCATCGAGGCACGGGCGCCCTTGGACCGGATCTCACGCGCCAGCCGTACGGGCGCGGACGCGGCCTCGACATGGAAGGTGACGGATCCGGCCCCCGCTTCGATGTACTGCGGGGCCCAGCGATCGGGGTCGTCGATCATCAGATGGCAGTCCAGCGGGGTGTCCGTCGCGCGGCTGAGGGATTCCACCACCGGCACACCCAGGGTGAGGTTGGGCACGAAGTGGTTGTCCATCACATCGACATGGAGCCAGTCGGCGCCCTCGACTGCCCTGGCCTCCTCCGCCAGGCGGGAGAAATCGGCGGACAGGATACTTGGATTGATCTGAACGGCCATGGGCCAAGCCTGCCACGTTTCGGGGCTCTTCCCCCTCCCCGGTATGTCTCTAGGTACGGACCAAGGCTCCCGGGATCGGCACAGTCGTCGTACTACTGGCGATTCTGCCCGTCACGAGGGCTTCTGGGGCCTTGATGCCGGACGCTCGGGAGCTTCGCCAGCGAGGCCTCGTCTGGCTGCCCGGCAGCGCGGAATCCACCCAAGTCAGGCCCGAGGCCATCCGGGCGATCGTCCGGTAGCGCACGCGAGAGCGGCCTGACCGTGGCCGATAAAGGACGGCGTCGCTGCCATCAGGGAGCTGCGGGAGCACGGGGCGCGCGGCGATGAGGTCCGCGCACGAGGACCGGCACGAGGCGATGACTCTGACGCTGTACCGCGCAGCACCACGTTGCCGGCTGGCGGCGCCACGGTGGTGCTGGCCAGCGGCGCCACGGTGGTGCTGCCCACGCCCGGCCCCGCCCGGCTCCCCTGGTGGCGGAGTCAAGCCGCACGTTTCCAGCCGCGCCTCAAGCCTCGAGGCCCCGCCTCTTGGGCGGCGACGCCGATGGCCCGCGGGAGCGCATGCGGGCCCGCCACGCCGGTCGGGGTGTGTCTGAGGTCACAGAGGGCGCAGGAACGTACGGCCCGGCTCGTACGACTAAGAAGCAGGCGCGGATATGGATCTTGGGCGAGTCTGCCCTGTCCCGCACCCTGCGTGACTACCGGAAGCCGAGGAGCACCATGCTTAACCGCCGCACCCGCGTTCCGTCCGTCCCGGCTCACGCCTCCCCTGACGGGTCAGGCCGGGCACCTGGTGCGGCCCGGCCCGCACCCTGTGGCCCTGCCTCTTCCGCCCTCGCCTGAACGGGGCCGGTCCCGTGGAGGATCTGACCAGGCTTGCCATCGCCGCCCGGCGTGGTGACCCACAGGCGATGAGGGAGTTCATACAGGCCGGCCGGCAGGAGGTGTGGTCGCTCTGCGCACACCTGGTGGACCCCCAGTCCGCCGACGACCTGACCCAGGAGACCTACCTGCGGGTCTTCCGTGCGCTGGAATCCTTCAGGCGGGAGTCCTCCGCACGAACCTGGCTGCTCTCCATCGCCCGGCGCACCTGCATGGACGAGTTGCGTTCACGTATACGGCGGCGCCGCCGCGACGCTCAACTGGTCGACCTGCAGACGTCGCAGGCCCAGGCGGGGCCCACCGCCCGAAAGCACGAGAGGGAA
>NZ_JBSFMS010000213.1:0-5483 GCF_053599675.1 Streptomyces sp. NPDC000880
TGGATGTCTGTCAGATGTCCGTCGGTGATGAGGACGTCAGTCTCGGTGAGTCTGTTGCGTCGATCCGCTCGTGGGACAGCGGTTCACGGGATCCAGCACCCTCCCACCTGTGCTCAGGAGAGCAATCCGATGACCTACCTCTACAACAACCCGGCTGACTTCGCCGATGAACTCGTCCAGGGGTTCGTGGCCGCGAACCGGCAACTGGTCCGGCGCGTCCCCGGCGGGGTCGTCCGCACCGGCAGGACGAAACCGGGCCATGTCTCGATCGTCATCGGCGGCGGCAGCGGACACTACCCGGCCTTCGCCGGACTGGTCGGCCCCGGACTGGCCCACGGCGCGGCGATGGGCAACCTCTTCGCCTCCCCTTCCGCACAGCACGTCTACAACGTGGCCAAGGCCACCGAGGCGGGCGGCGGCATCCTGCTGACCTACGGCAACTACGCCGGCGACGTACTCAACTTCGACCAGGCGCAGAGCCGGCTGCGCCAGGAGGGCATCGCCTGCTCCACGGTCGTCGTCACCGACGACGTCTCCAGCGCGTCCCGGGACGAGTTCGCCAAGCGCCGGGGCATCGCGGGAGACCTCTGCGTCTTCAAGGTGGCCGCCGCCGCTGCGGAGAGCGGCGCGGACCTGGACGAGGTGACACGTCTCGCCGCCCGGGCCAACGACCGCACCCGCTCCTTCGGGGTCGCCTTCTCCGGATGCACCCTGCCCGGCGCCGACGCACCGCTGTTCACGGTGCCCGCCGGCCGGATGGGCATCGGCATGGGCATCCACGGAGAGCCGGGCATCGACGAGGCGGACATCCCGTCCGCCGACGAGCTGGCCGCGCTGATGACCGACAAGGTGCTGGCCGAGGCGCCCGCCGACGCCCCGGCGGCAGGCGGCCGGGTCGCCGTGATCCTCAACGGCCTCGGCTCGGTCAAGTACGAGGAACTCTTCGTCCTCTACGGCCGGGTGGCGCAGCTGCTGGAGGCCAAGGGCCTGACCGTGGTGGAGCCGGAGGTCGGTGAACTGGTCACCAGCTTTCAGATGGCCGGTGTCTCCCTGACCCTGTGCTGGCTCGACGACGAGCTGGAACCTCTCTGGAGCGCCCCCGCCTACACCCCGGCCTACCGCAAGGGCAGCGTCACCGACACGCCGGGCGAGCTGTCCGACACGGAGTACATGCCCGTGGAAGAGGTCGTCGCGGAGGCGTCCGCCGAGTCACGCGCGGCCGCGGCCGTCCTCGCCGAGGTGCTGTCTGCGGCCCGGGCCACCATCGACGAACACGCCGACGAGCTCGGCCGGATGGATGCCGTCGCGGGCGACGGTGACCACGGCATCGGCATGCGGGCCGGGGTCACCGCCGCGGTGAGCGCCGCCGGCGAAGTCCTCGGCAAGGGCGCCGGCGCCGGCACCCTTCTCACCGCCGCGGGCAACGCCTGGGCCGAACGGGCCGGGGGCACTTCCGGGGCCCTGTGGGGCATCGCCCTCCGGGCGGTCGGAGCCGCCTTCGGCGACACCGCCGCCCCGGACGCCCGCACGGTGGCCGCCGGTGTCCGCGAGGCCCAGCGCCAGATCTCCGCGTTCGGGAAGGCGCAGCCGGGCGACAAGACGCTCCTGGACACGCTGCTTCCCTTCGCCGACGCCCTGGAGACCGCCGCCGAGGTCGGCGACGACCTCGTGACCGCGTGGGGCACGGCGTCGGCCGAGGCGGAGCGGGCCGCCCGGGCGACGGCTTCGCTCGTACCGAAGATCGGACGGGCCCGACCGCACGCGGAGAAGAGCGTCGGCACCCCCGACCCCGGCGCCGTCTCCATGGCCCTGGTCTTCGACGCCGTCCACCGTTCCCTGCTCAAGGCGAGGTACCAGCATGACTGACCAACTCCGCATCGTCGTCGGCTCCGACGACGCGGGATTCGACTACAAGGAGGTCCTCAAGGCCGACCTCCAGGCCCACGACCTCGTAGCTTCCGTCCGTGACGTGGGAGTCGACGCCACCGGGCACATCCCCTACCCGACCATCGCCATCGCCGCGGCCGAGCTGGTCGCGTCCGGCGAGGCCGACCGGGCGCTGCTCGTCTGCGGCACCGGGCTGGGCGTGGCCATAGCCGCGAACAAGGTTCCCGGGATCCGGGCGGTGACCGCGCACGACAGTTTCTCGGTGGAACGGTCCGTGCTCAGCAACAACGCCCAGGTGCTCACCTTCGGCCAGCGGGTGGTCGGTCTCGAACTCGCCCGCCGTCTCGCCCGCGAGTGGCTGACGTACCGCTTCGACGAGACGTCCGCCTCCGCCGACAAGGTCCGGGTCCTCACCGACTACGAGACCTGCGGCGACTGACACCGGGCACCACCGTGGCCCGAGGAGCCTCATGACCATAGAACCCGCCCCCGTCCCGCCGCTCTTCGTCGGTGTCAGCCTGAAGATGTACTTCGATCACCTTCAGACCGTCGACTGGTGCAGGCGCGTCGCGGATCAGGTGTCGGACCATCCGGCCGTCACCTCCGGGGCCGTCGAGCTCGTCGTCCTGCCCACGGCGCCGTCCCTCGCCGCCGCGGCCGAGGTGTTCCGCGGCACCCGGGTCCGCGTCGGTGGCCAGAATCTCTTCTGGTCCGACAGCGGCCCCTACACGGGGGAGACCGGTGGCCCCCATTTGCGCCAGGTCGGCTGCGACTACGTGGAGATCGGCCACAGTGAGCGGAGGCGGATGTTCCACGAGGACGACGGCGTGGTGGCGCTGAAGATGGCGGCCGCCCTCCGTAACGGCCTCACACCCCTGCTCTGCGTCGGGGAGGAGACACGAGGCGCCGCCGGGGCGGCGGCCGGCCAGTGCGTCGAGCAGCTGGAATCCGCCACCGCAGAGCTCGACGACGGAACCCGGCACCGGATCGTCGTCGCCTATGAGCCGGTGTGGGCGATCGGCGCGGAGCAGCCCGCGCCGCTCGGTCATGTCGCCGAGGTGGCGCATGAGATCACGGCATGGCTGGACGGCCATCCCTTCCTGAAGGAGAGCCACGTCATTTACGGAGGGAGCGCGGGACCGGGCCTCCTGTCCGAGCTCGGCCATGCCGTCGACGGCCTGTTCCTCGGCCGGTTCGCCCACCGGGTCGACGCGCTCGGCGGTATCCTCGACGAGGCGCTGCGCCGGTCGGCGACGGAGATGCCGCCCCCGGACCAGGCCGCCTCCCGCACGGCGGTTCGGCAAGATGGTGACCGGAGGCGCAACGACGCCGGGCCCGCAACCGAGCAGGAGGGTGGGCATGACGGGTAGCAGCATGCGGGGCGGGACGACGCGGGTGTCCCGGCAGGAGGAGCGGCAGCGGGCCATCAGCGAGGCCGTCATGGCCGAGGGCGCGGTCCGCATCGAGGAGCTCGCCGAGCGGTTCGGGATCAGCCAGATGACGGTTCACCGCGACCTCGACGAGCTCGAGGCGCGCGGACTGCTGCGCAAGTCGCGCGGGCTCGCGTCCGCGCTTGCCTCCAGCCTGGTCGAGTCCAGCGACGTCTACCGAGCGGGTCAGCAGCTCGCCGAGAAGCAAGCGCTCGCGCACGCCGCGATGGCGTTCATCGAGCAGGGCCAGTCCATCTTCCTCGACGACTCGACCACCGTCCTGCAGGTGGCCAGGCTGCTGCCCGCCAAGGCGCCGCTGACCGTCATCACCAACGTGCTCACCATCATGAACGAGCTCAACGGCGTGCGCGGCATCTCCCTCGTAGCGCTCGGCGGCAACTACTACAACTGGTGCAGCGCCTTCATGGGCAGCGTCACCAACGAGGCCATCGCCAAGCTGCGCGCCGATGTGTACATCATGTCCACTGCCGCCATCACCGACGACATGGCCTTCCATCAGGCGCTGGAGACAGTCGGGACGAAACGCTCGATGCTGGACTCCAGCGCCACCAAGATCCTCCTGGCCGACCACACCAAGTTCCAGAAGCGAGCCCTGCACGCCATCGCCGACCTCACCGAGTTCGACGTGGTCATCGTGGACTCGCAGACCACGAAAGAGGACCGCAACCGTCTGAAGGCGAAGGGCATCAACGTCGTGGTCGCCCCCGCCACCGGCCGACCGGACGCGGGCGCCGCACCCGGAGTGCCCGACGAAGCGCGTTCCACCTGACGACCGAGCATACGACCGACACCACCACCCGTTCCGCCGGCAGTGACGAGCCGGTGTCCGCCGCAGGAGAGCCCATGTCTTTCACCGCCCCCGCCACGATGCGTGCGAGCGTCCTGGTCGCAGCCGAGAAACTCGTCGTCAAGGAGCGGCCGGTCCCGGCCGTCGGACCGGACCAGGTCCTCATCCAGGTGTCCTCCGTGGGAGTGTGCGGCTCCGACGTCCACTTCTACCGCGAGGGCCGGCTCGGGGACTGGGTGGTGGAAGAGCCCCTGGTCCTCGGCCACGAGTCGGGCGGGACGATCGTCGCCGTCGGCTCCGACGTGGACCCGGCACGGGTCGGCCGGCGCGTCTCCATCGAACCCCAGCACCCCAGCACCACCTCGCACGAGACGCTGACCGGCCGCTACAACCTCGACCCACACATGGAGTTCTACGCGGTCCCCGGGGTCGACGGCGCCTTCGCCGAATACGTCACCATCCAGTCGCACTTCGCCCACACCGTCCCCGACTCGCTCAGCGACGACGCCGCCGCGCTGCTGGAGCCGCTCTCCGTGGCGGTCGCCACCGCCTGGAAGGCGAACTTCACGGTCGGCTCCCGGGTCCTAATCACCGGGGCCGGGCCGATCGGAGTCGTCACCGCGCAGGTCGCCCGCGCGTTCGGAGCGCGCGAGGTCATCGTGACCGACATCGACGCTGTGCGGCGCGAGCAGGCCCTCCGGTTCGGCGCCACCCAGGTGGTGGACCCGCTGGCCGAGCCGGTGGGTGAACTCGGCCTCGGTGTCGACGCCTTTGTCGAGGCGTCCGGCGCCTCGGTGGCTACCCGGACGGGGATCCGCGAGGTCCGGCCCGGCGGCCACGTGGTGCTCGTCGGTATGGGGGCCACCGAGATCCCGATGCCCATACCGGTCATCCAGAACCGCGAACTGATCGTGACCGGCGTCTTCCGTTACGCCAACACCTGGCAGACCGCGATCGAGCTGGTGCGCTCCGGAAAGGTCGACCTCGACTCCATGGTGACCGGCCACTACGGCCTCGCCGACGTCGAGGAGGCGCTCCGTTCGACGGCGAACCCGACCACCCTCAAGTCGGTTGTCAAGCCCCAGCTGTAGCCGGGAAAACCTGGTCCCGCCGGCCCGCGGGACCAGGACCGGGCGGCGGAGCCTTCCCGGACCGTCGCACGGCTGGGCACGGCGGTCGGCTGGGCCGTGTTTGAAAGACGGCCCAGGAAGGGCCGTCGTGGCGGCTGCGCCGGATCAGCCGGTCCACAGGGACTATCAGGTTTTAGGATCTGGCTCACTTTCGGTGGTGAGGCAGTGTGCTGGTGGGTCGTTGACATGGCGTGCGTGACGTCAACGAGCTTGTAGACGTGGTGTTTT
>NZ_JBSFMS010000214.1:0-5221 GCF_053599675.1 Streptomyces sp. NPDC000880
GGATCGTTGATCAGCGGCTCGGTGTGGCGTACGAGCTGTTCCCAGTCCTTGACCAGATACGCGCGGCAGGCGTGCAGACAGTCGCAGTCTGGGGGGGGAAGCCCAGTTCTCACTGGCGGGCCGGCACGCCCGTCAGCGCCGTCACCACAGGATCCAGCGCCTGGTTGATCTCGTCCCCGATCGACCGGAAGAACGTGATCGGCGCGCCATACGGGTCGTACACCTCATCCGCGTCCGGGCTCGGCGCAAGCAGCCAGCCTCGTAGCGCCGCCGCCGCACGGACCAGCGCGCGGGCGCGTTCGACGACGCCCTCGTCGCGGGGGTCGGGCAGCGTCGCCGGGTCTATGGCGCGCACCAGCCGGGTGAACTCCTTGAGCGTGAAGGTGCGCAGGCCTGCCGAATGGCCCATCGAGATCACCTGCGCCCGGTGGTCCCGGGTCGCCGTGAGGACCAGATCCGCGCGGATCACATGCTCGTCGAGCAGTTCGCGGCCCACGAAGCCTGTCGCGTCCGCGCCGAAGTCGGCCAGAACGATTTCGGCGTTGGCCTCCATCGGGGCGCCCTCGTGGCCCCAGGTGCCCGCGCTCTCCACGATCAGGCCGCGGATGGAGGTCCCCCCGGCGTAGCCAGGGGGAGGATCGCCGAGGCGGTCGCTCAGGGCATGGCGGGTCAGCCGCTCGGTGATTGGCGAGCGGCACACGTTGCCGGTGCTGACGTGGAGGATGCGGAAGGTGGAGGTGCTTCCCCCAAACTCCGTCCGGGGGGACCCGCAGGATTCCGCTATGCCACGCCCCTCAGGGGCGGTCAATTGGCCACCTCGAGGTCGGGTACGACCTTGCGCAGCTCGTCCGGTGAGAGCGCTCCCTCGCGCAGCAGCACCGGGACCTTGCCCGTGACATCGACGATCGAGGACGGCACGATGCCCGGGGTCGGGCCGCCGTCCAGGTAGACCGAGACCGAGTCGCCGAGCATCTCCTGCGCGGCGTCGCAGTCCTCGGGCGCCGGGTGCCCGGTGAGGTTGGCGCTGGAGACCGCCATCGGGCCGACCTCGGTGAGCAACTCGATCGCGACCGGGTGCAGCGGCATCCGGATCGCGACAGTGCCCCGGGTGTCGCCCAGGTCCCACTGCAGCGACGGCTGGTGCTTGGCGACCAGCGTCAGCGCACCCGGCCAGAAGGCGTCGACAAGCTCCCAGGCCTGCTCGGAGAAGTCGGTGACCAGGCCGTGCAGGGTGTTCGGGGATCCGATGAGGACAGGCGTGGGCATATTGCGGCCGCGCCCCTTGGCCTCCAGCAGGTCGGCGACGGCCTCGGAACCGAAGGCATCCGCACCGATCCCGTACACGGTGTCGGTGGGCAGCACGACCAGTTCGCCGCGGCGGACGGCCGATGCGGCTTCACGCAGACCGGTGGTGCGATCCGTCGCGTCGTTGCAGTCGTATCGCCGAGCCATCAGCGGGCCTCCTCGTACACATGCTTGGTCATGGCGTTGCCTTGCGCGCGGTCGCGAAGCGCGGCCGCTTGTTCAGGTCGGGGTGGTCGGCCGCGTCCGCCCAGCCGGCCTCTTCGCTGAAGATCCACGGCACCTGGCCGCCCTGCGTGTCGGCGTGCTCGACGACGACGAGGCCGCCGGGCCGCAGCAGCCGGTGGGCGGTGCGCTCGATGCCGCGGATGGTGTCCAGGCCGTCCTCGCCGGAGAACAGGGCCATGTCCGGGTCGTGGTCGCGAGCCTCGGGAGCGACATACTCCCACTCCGTGAGCGGGATGTACGGCGGATTGGAGATGACCAGGTCGACCTGCCCGTCCAGCTCGGGAAGCGCGGACAGGGCGTCTCCCTGGTGCACGGTGACGCGCGAGCCCTCGGCGTTCTTACGGGTCCACCTCAGCGCGTCCTCGGAGAGCTCCACGCCGTGCACCCGCGAACGCGGCACCTCCTGCGCCATGGCGAGCGCGATGGCCCCGGACCCCGTACACAGATCGACGATGAGCGGCTCGACGACATCCATGGCCCGTACGGCGTCTATGGCCCAGCCGACGACCGACTCGGTCTCCGGGCGGGGCACGAAGACGCCGGGCCCGACCTGCAGTTCCAGATAGCGGAAGAAAGCGCGCCCGGTGATGTGCTGGAGCGGTTCGCGTGCCTCGCGACGGGCGACCGCCTCCCAGTAACGGGCGTCGAAGTCACTGTCCGGGACGTTGTGCAGCTCTCCCCGCTTCACGCCGTGCACGAACGCGGCGAGCTCCTCCGCGTCGAAGCGCGGTGAGGGCACGCCGGCGTCGGCCAGCCGCTGGGTGGCCTGGGCCACCTCGGCAAGCAGCAGGTTCACCTTGGTCCTCCGGGACTGCAGGGGGTTGTTACTGGGCGGCGGCAAGCTTGGCGGCGGAGTCGGCGTCGACACAGGCCTGGATCATCGCGTCCAGATCACCGTCGAGCACCTGGTCCAAGTTGTACGCCTTGAAGCCGACGCGGTGGTCCGAGATCCGGTTTTCCGGGAAGTTGTACGTACGGATCTTCTCCGAGCGGTCAACCGTGCGGACCTGACTGCGCCGGGCGTCCGCGGCTTCCTTCTCGGCCTCCTCCTGGGCCGCGGCCAGCAGCCTGGAGCGCAGGATACGCATTGCCTGCTCCTTGTTCTGGAGCTGGCTCTTCTCGTTCTGGCAGGAGGCGACGATGCCGGTCGGCAGGTGCGTGATGCGCACCGCGGAGTCCGTGGTGTTGACGGACTGGCCGCCGGGGCCCGACGAGCGGTACACGTCGATCCGCAGGTCGTTGGCGTGGATCTCGACATCGATCTCCTCCGCCTCGGGCGTGACCAGCACGCCGGCTGCCGAGGTGTGGATGCGGCCCTGGGACTCGGTGGCGGGCACGCGCTGCACGCGGTGCACTCCGCCCTCGTACTTCAGCCGCGCCCAGACGCCCTGCCCGGGCTCGGTCGCGCCGTTGCCGCCCTTGGTCTTCACCGCGACCTGGACGTCCTTGTAGCCGCCGAGCTCGGACTCGGTGGCGTCGATGATCTCCGTCTTCCAGCCGACGCGCTCGGCGTAGCGCAGATACATCCGCAGCAGGTCACCGGCGAACAGAGCCGACTCGTCGCCGCCCGCGCCCGCCTTGACCTCGAGGATGACGTCCTTGTCGTCGCTGGGGTCGCGCGGTACGAGCAGCAGCCGCAGCTTCTCGGTGAGCTCCTCGCGCTGCTTCTCGATCTCCTTGACCTCGGCGGCGAAGTCCGGGTCGTCGGCGGCGAGTTCACGCGCGGTCTGGATGTCGTCCCCGGTCTGCTTCCAGGAGCGGTACGTGCCGACGATCGGGGTCAGCTCGGCGTAGCGCTTGCCGAGCTTGCGCGCGTTCGCCTGGTCCGCGTGGACCGAAGGGTCGGCGAGCTTCTTCTCGAGATCGGCGTGTTCGCCGATCAGTTCCTCGACCGCCTCGAACATCGGGGGCTCCTGGGTTTGGTACGCGAAAAGGGACTGCTCAGAACGGACAAAGCGCCGGCCTCGGCCACCCCGGTCAGGGGCGGCCAAGGGCCGGCGCAGTGGCTCGCTACTTCTTGGCGGAGCCGGCAGCCTTGCCGAAGCGGGCCTCGAAGCGGGCCACACGGCCACCAGTGTCGAGGATCTTCTGCTTGCCCGTGTAGAACGGGTGGCACTCGGAGCAGACCTCGGCCCGGACGGTGCCGGACTCGATGGTGCTACGGGTGGTGAACGAGGCGCCACAGGTGCAGCTGACCTGCGTCTCGACGTACTCGGGGTGGATGTCGCGCTTCAAGGGTGTCTCCTAGTTTCGGGAGGGCACCGGGTCGTACACGCGGATTGCTCGTACGTGAACCGGGGCCGACGTACCAGTCTGCCAGGACCAGCCGTAACTCCCAAACCGGGGTACGGCCGGAACTATTCCCTGCCGGTGCTAGCTGCTCTGCACCAGGGAACCGGCAGCGCCCTTGTCGCCGGCGGAGTCCTTGACGGCGGATGCGGGGATCGGTTTGTCCTGCGCCAGCGCCGTCCAGACCTGCTGGGACGCGGCCTTGAGCGGGATCACGCGGTTGGGGTTCACCGGGTCGTACTCCACCGGCATCGTGATCATGTGCACGTCCTGCGCGCCGAGACCGCTCAGCCCCCTGGCGAAGCTCATCAGCTTGTTGACCGAGTCGAGCCCGGAGTCGGGCGTGATCGCCTTGGTGGCGGTGTCGGCGACGTTGTAGAGCTTCTTCGGGTTGGTGAAGATGCCAACATCCTTGACCTGGGTGATGAAGGCCTTCATGAAGGCCTGCTGGAGCTGTATCCGGCCGAGGTCGCTGCCGTCGCCGACGCTCTTGCGGGTGCGTACGAGACCGAGCGACTGCTCCCCGTCGAGGGTGTGCGTGCCGGGCGGTAGGTCCAGATGGCTCTTGCTGTCGTTGATGGGCTTGGTGGTGGTGATCTTCACGCCGCCCAGCTCGTCGATGAGCTTCTTGAAGCCGGTGAAGTCGACCTCGATGTAGTGGTCCATACGGATGCCGGACATCTTCTCGATGGTCTTCACCGCGCAGGCGGGGCCGCCGACCTCGTACGCCGTGTTGAACATGGCGCGCTTCTGGCCGGAGACGGCCTTGCCCTTGCCGTCCGCGCACTGGGGGCGGTCGACGAGGGTGTCACGCGGGATCGAGACGACGCTGGCCTTCTTGTGGCCCTGGTAGACGTGCACGACCATCGCGGTGTCGGAACGCGCAGCGCCTTGGTCCACGCCGTATTCGGTGTTGGCGCCGGAGCGGGAGTCGGAGCCCAGGACCAGAATGTCCATGGAGCCGTTGTCGACGTTCTGGGGGCGGTCGGCGCCGAGGCGGGCGTTGATGTCGACGCCCTGGATGTTGCCGTTGAGCTTGAAGTAGGCGTAACCGACGCCGGATCCAGCGACCAGCACCAGACCTGCGAGGGAGCATCCGGCGACGGTCATGGCCCTGCGGCTCTTGGTGGGCCGTTTACGGCGCTTGCCGCTGCTGCGTATTCGGCTGCCGCTGCTGCTCTGGTCGGCCATGGTCTCCTCGGCTCTCGCTGTTCCCGCTACCCCCTGCCGTGGTGGTCAGGCGCGGTCTGTCGCCACCTGTCCAGACGGCGAGGGAGCCAGCAGGGTTGCACAGCGGCCTGAGAACCTCCTTGCCATGGGCGTCTCGCTCGCCGGCGTCTCGCTCCCCATGTTCTTCACCGGCCAGCTCGCCCTGCTGCTCTTCAGCTACAAGCTGGAGATC
>NZ_JBSFMS010000215.1:0-2882 GCF_053599675.1 Streptomyces sp. NPDC000880
AAAGATTGTTCGGCGGCGTCCTACTCTCCCACAGGGTCCCCCCTGCAGTACCATCGGCGCTGAAAGGCTTAGCTTCCGGGTTCGGAATGTAACCGGGCGTTTCCCTAACGCAATGACCACCGAAACACTATGAAGATATCGACCCGGAACCCCGGCCATGGGGGCTCGACAGTTCGTAACTTCAGAACTAACACAGTGGACGCGAGCAACTGAGGACAAGCCCTCGGCCTATTAGTACCAGTCAGCTCCACCGGTTACCCGGCTTCCACATCTGGCCTATCAACCCAGTCGTCTACTGGGAGCCTTACCCTCTCAAGGAGGTGGGAGTCCTCATCTCGAAGCAGGCTTCCCGCTTAGATGCTTTCAGCGGTTATCCTTTCCGAACGTAGCCAACCAGCCATGCCCTTGGCAGGACAACTGGCACACCAGAGGTTCGTCCGTCCCGGTCCTCTCGTACTAGGGACAGCCCTTCTCAAGACTCCTACGCGCACAGCGGATAGGGACCGAACTGTCTCACGACGTTCTAAACCCAGCTCGCGTACCGCTTTAATGGGCGAACAGCCCAACCCTTGGGACCGACTCCAGCCCCAGGATGCGACGAGCCGACATCGAGGTGCCAAACCATCCCGTCGATATGGACTCTTGGGGAAGATCAGCCTGTTATCCCCGGGGTACCTTTTATCCGTTGAGCGACGGCGCTTCCACAAGCCACCGCCGGATCACTAGTCCCGACTTTCGTCCCTGCTCGACCCGTCGGTCTCACAGTCAAGCTCCCTTGTGCACTTACACTCAACACCTGATTGCCAACCAGGCTGAGGGAACCTTTGGGCGCCTCCGTTACTCTTTAGGAGGCAACCGCCCCAGTTAAACTACCCATCAGACACTGTCCCTGATCCGGATCACGGACCCAGGTTAGACATCCAGCACGACCAGAGTGGTATTTCAACGACGACTCCCCCTGAACTGGCGTCCAGAGTTCACAGTCTCCCACCTATCCTACACAAGCCGAACCGAACACCAATATCAAACTGTAGTAAAGGTCCCGGGGTCTTTCCGTCCTGCTGCGCGAAACGAGCATCTTTACTCGTAGTGCAATTTCACCGGGCCTATGGTTGAGACAGTCGAGAAGTCGTTACGCCATTCGTGCAGGTCGGAACTTACCCGACAAGGAATTTCGCTACCTTAGGATGGTTATAGTTACCACCGCCGTTTACTGGCGCTTAAGTTCTCAGCTTCGCCACACCGAAATGTGACTAACCGGTCCCCTTAACGTTCCAGCACCGGGCAGGCGTCAGTCCGTATACATCGCCTTACGGCTTCGCACGGACCTGTGTTTTTAGTAAACAGTCGCTTCTCGCTGGTCTCTGCGGCCACCCCCAGCTCGAGGAGCAAGTCCTCTCACCAGTGATGGCCCCCCTTCTCCCGAAGTTACGGGGGCATTTTGCCGAGTTCCTTAACCATAGTTCACCCGAACGCCTCGGTATTCTCTACCTGACCACCTGAGTCGGTTTAGGGTACGGGCCGCCATGAAACTCGCTAGAGGCTTTTCTCGACAGCATAGGATCATCCACTTCACCACAATCGGCTCGGCATCAGGTCTCACCCTCCACGAGAGACGGATTTACCTATCTCTCGGGCTACACCCTTACCCCGGGACAACCACCGCCCGGGCTGGACTACCTTCCTGCGTCACCCCATCGCTTACCTACTACCACCTTGGGCCGGCGGCTCCACCACTCCCCTTCACCCGAAGGATCCAGGACGGCTTCACGGCCTTAGCATTAATGGGCTCGATACTGGGCGTTTCAAAGCGGGTACCGGAATATCAACCGGTTGTCCATCGACTACGCCTGTCGGCCTCGCCTTAGGTCCCGACTTACCCTGGGCAGATCAGCTTGACCCAGGAACCCTTAGTCAATCGGCGCACACGTTTCCCACGTGTGTATCGCTACTCATGCCTGCATTCTCACTCGTGAACCGTCCACCACTCGCTTACGCGGCGGCTTCACCCGGCACACGACGCTCCCCTACCCATCCCAACGGGCGTTGGCCCTCATGCTGGAATGACACGACTTCGGCGGTACGCTTGAGCCCCGCTACATTGTCGGCGCGGAATCACTTGACCAGTGAGCTATTACGCACTCTTTCAAGGGTGGCTGCTTCTAAGCCAACCTCCTGGTTGTCTCTGCGACTCCACATCCTTTCCCACTTAGCGTACGCTTAGGGGCCTTAGTCGATGCTCTGGGCTGTTTCCCTCTCGACCATGGAGCTTATCCCCCACAGTCTCACTGCCGCGCTCTCACTTACCGGCATTCGGAGTTTGGCTAAGGTCAGTAACCCGGTAGGGCCCATCGCCTATCCAGTGCTCTACCTCCGGCAAGAAACACACGACGCTGCACCTAAATGCATTTCGGGGAGAACCAGCTATCACGGAGTTTGATTGGCCTTTCACCCCTAACCACAGGTCATCCCCCAGGTTTTCAACCCTGGTGGGTTCGGTCCTCCACGAAGTCTTACCTCCGCTTCAACCTGCCCATGGCTAGATCACTCCGCTTCGGGTCTTGAGCGCGCTACTAAACCGCCCTATTCGGACTCGCTTTCGCTACGGCTTCCCCACACGGGTTAACCTCGCAACACACCGCAAACTCGCAGGCTCATTCTTCAAAAGGCACGCAGTCACGACTGTTGCTCCGAAGAACAACAGCGACGCTCCCACGGCTTGTAGGCACACGGTTTCAGGTACTATTTCACTCCGCTCCCGCGGTACTTTTCACCATTCCCTCACGGTACTATCCGCTATCGGTCACCAGGGAATATTTAGGCTTAGCGGGTGGTCCCGCCAGATTCACACGGGATTTCTCGGGCCCCGTGCTACTTGGGTA
>NZ_JBSFMS010000216.1:0-4953 GCF_053599675.1 Streptomyces sp. NPDC000880
GCCGGGCGGGCACGCAGGGCCGGCGTGTGAGCCGCCAGTCGCCTCCTGGGGCATTGCCGGCGGCAGGGCCTGGGGCAGGGCCCCTCGTGACGGCGCTGGGTTGCTGCTCCGTACCCCTCAGGATCATGCTTGTCAGGAGGGCCCCGGCCGTGCAGGTTCCCGAAGGGCGAGATGAGCGGCGATGGAGCGACTTCCCCCCCCTTCTGGTGAGCGGCCGGACGAGTCGGACGCCTCCCCCCAGTCGGCATACACGGCCACGGCCACCGTCAATGAGCAGGGCATCGTGACGGGGTGGAGCGAAGGTGCCCTGCGGCTGCTCGGCTACCTGCCCTCGGAGGTCGTGGGGCAGGCCGCTGCCCGGCTGCTCGCCGATGACGCCGGCCAGAGTGCGCGGCGGGATCCGGCCGGGCGGGAGAGGTGGAGCGGCACCGTGGCACTGCGGCACCGGGACGGCCACCGGCTTCAGCAAGAACTGCTCGCGCACCGCCGGACGTCAAACGGCCCGGTCACCGAGTGGCTCGTGGTGTCCGCCGTGGCGGGCGAAGCGCGCACGCCCGGGGGCGAGGCGCTGAGGGAATGGGTGTTTCGCCAGTCCCCCGACATCCTGGCGGTCTTCGATGCGGACCTGCGGCTGGTGCGGGCCAACGCCGGCATGGAGCGTGCGCTGTCCCTCACCGAGGACCAGATGCGCGGGCTGCGCCTGCCGGAAATCGCGCCGCATCCCGTCAGCGACGAGGCCGAGACGAAGATGCGCCTGGCACTGGAGAGCGGCGAGCCGCAGCACGTGGAGGCCTACATCCGCCCCACGGGTGTCAGCGCGGAGCACGGCTGGCCGGCCTCCCTCGCCCCGCTGAAAGACCCCGACGGCCGGGCGCGCGCCGTGTGCCTGGCAGCGCACTCCAGGTCCGGGGAGTACCTCGCCCGGCAGCGGATGCTCCTGCTGAACGACGCCGGCGCCCGCATCGGCACCACCTCGGACATCCAGCGCACCGCGCAGGAACTGGCCGACGTCGCCGTCCCCCGGCTCGCGGACTTCGCCGCCGTCGACCTGCTGGATGCCCCCCGGCACGGCGGCGAGCCGCCCCCCGTCCCCTCGCCAGGGCCCCTCACCATGGGCCGCACCGCTGTGCGGTCGGTCCTCGAAGAGGGCCCCGCCTCCCGGCTCGCGGCGGGAGAAAAGACCCTCTACCCGGCGCTGTCACCTGTGGCCCGGTGCCTGGCCCAAGGCCATGGCGCCCTGTACGAGGGGAACGACCCCGCCCTCACCCGGTGGGCGGCCCAGGACCCCCAGGCCGCCTGGATCCGCGAGGCGGGGACACACTCGGTGATGGTGGTGCCGATGCGGGCGCGCGGCATCACTCTCGGCGTGGCCTTCTTCAGCCGTCACCAGCGCCCAGAGCCCTTCGGACCGGACGACCTGTGGCTGGCCGAGGAGCTCACGGCCAGGGCGGCCGTCACCATCCACAACACCCGCCGGTACACCCGGGAACGCACCACCACCATGACCCTGCAGCGCAGCCTGCTCCCGCACACCCTGCCCGATCAGGCGGCACTCGAGATCGCCTCCCGCTACCTGCCCGCCGGCACCCAGGCCGGCGTGGGCGGCGACTGGTTCGACGTGATCCCGCTGTCCGGCGCGCGGGTGGCCCTCGTCGTGGGCGATGTCGTCGGCCACGGCATCCGTGCGTCGGCCACCATGGGCCGGCTGCGCACCGCGGTACGCACCCTGGCCGACGTCGACCTGCCGCCCGACGAACTGCTCACCCACCTCGACGACCTCGTCATCCACCTGTCCGCCGACGAGGGCAGCACGGAAGGCGCCGCCGAAACCGCCGGAGGCATCGGCACCACCTGCCTGTACGCGGTCTACGACCCGGTCTCCCGCCGCTGCACCTTCGCCCGGGCCGGCCACCCCCCGCCCGCCGTGGTCACCCCGGACGGCGCCGTTCACTTCCTCGACATCCCGGCCGGCCCGCCGCTGGGCCTGGGCGGCCTGCCGTTTGAGACCTTCGAGACCCAACTGCCCGAGGGCAGCCTCCTCGCCCTCTACACCGACGGTCTCCTCGAAGCCCGCGACCACGACATCGACGAAGCCCTGGACAAGATGTTCCACGCCCTCGCCCGCCCCGCCCAGACCCTGGACACGGTCTGCGACAGGGTCCTTTCGGCCATGCTGACCCACCGCCCCGACGACGACATCGCCCTGCTCATCGCCCGCACCCGGGCCCTGCACGCCGACCGGGTCGCCGCCTGGGACCTGGCCTGCGACCCCGCCATCGTCGCCCAGGCACGCAAGAACGCCACCGACCAACTGACCACCTGGGGACTGGACGACGCCGCCTTCATCACCGAACTGACGGTCAGCGAACTGGTCACCAACGCCATCCGCTACGGCCGGCCACCCATCCAGCTCCGGCTCATCCACGCGGACAGCACCCTGATCTGCGAAGTCTTCGACTCGGGCAACACCGCCCCCCACATGCGGCGCGCCCGGACCTTCGACGAAGGAGGGCGAGGCCTGCTGCTGGTCGCCCAGCTCGCCCAGCGCTGGGGCACCCGACACGCCCCCATCGGCAAAACCGTCTGGGCCGAACAGTCCCTTTCCGGGAACTGAAAACCATCCAGGCCTCCCCCCGCGCGGGCCCTCCCCCCCAACCGACCACCACCCCGACCCACAGTGATGCCGGAACCATCACACACCGAAACCCCGCGGACCAGAACCTGCACACACCGAAACCTTCACGCCCCGCAGTGGCGGCGCATCAAGAAGGGAAGTCCCTATCCCATCAGCGCGGACCAGTCGCGGGCAAGGTACTGCCGCTTCCAGGTGTCAATCTCGTGCGCCGACATCTTGTACTTCCCGGCGGCCTCGGCACTCGTCGTGGGCCCGTGCAGGACAACCATCACGATCCTCACCCTGTCCGCCAGCGTGAGCTCTCCCTTCGGCTTGTCCGGCAGATCCCCGAACCGGGTACAGCCATGAGAGCCAGGCTTACCGGGCTCCCCCGACTGACCGCCATCCCCGCCCCTGCCGCCATCACCGCCATCACCGCAGTCCGCGCGGCCAAGAAGGCCGACGACCTCAGCCCGGTGACCGGGGCCTGCCGCAGCGTTGTCCGGTGCCTGCACGGCGCACGCGATACCAGCGGCGAAAACCAGTGAAACCGGCACCAGGAACGTGCAACGCCGCCACAAACTTCCAGGCATAGGCGATCTCCATCCATTTCACACATGGCGTGCCACCAGGAGGCACTGAGCGTCCCGCCACCACGCCCCCTCACCAGCCGGGACCCAGCACGCCGGCCGGGACCCAGCACGGTGACCGGGACCCAGCACGCCGGCCGGGACCCGGCACGGTGACCGGCAGGGGGTGGAGACCGAAGGCCTCCACCCCCACCGGCGGGCCGCCGCGGCCCGGACAGGAAGGCCGTCCGGGCCGCCGCAGGAGACGGCCGCAAGAAGCTGCCGCCTCAGACCGCGTCGCCGCCCGCGCCACCGTCGCCGCCCTGAATACCACCGGTACCGCCCGTACCACCGGCACCGCCCTGGGTACCGCCCGCGCCGCCGTTACCGCCGTTACCACCCTGAATACCACCGGCACCGCCCGTACCACCGGCACCGCCCGTGTCACCGCCCTTGCCGCCCACGCCGCCGTTACCGCCCTTGATACCGCCCGCGCCGCCGTCGCCGCCCTTGCCTCCCGTCTTCTTCTTGTTATCAACCTTGTCGTCCTTCTTCTTCTCGTGCTTCTCGTGCTTCTTGTCCTTCTTGTTGTCCTTCTTATTCTCGTGCTTCTTGTCATGCTTCTTGCCGTGCTTGTTGTCCTTCTTCTTGTCGTGCTTCTTCTCGTGCTTCTTGTCCTTCTTGTTGTCCTTCTTATTCTCGTGCTTCTTGTCATGCTTCTTGTCGTGCTTGTCCACATGGGCGACAAGGCTCACCGCCGACGAGGCCGGCACCGGGGCCGCCATCGCGGACGAGGCCGGAATGATGGCGGCCCCGGCCATGAAAGCACCCGAGGCGAAAAACGTCGCAAAACGCAGACCCCGACCCCGGGGACGGACATCGCTGTGAGTGTGAACGTGACGGGTCATGATTTTCTCCAACCAATACAGAGGGATTCTTTACAAAAGAGGAACATCCTCGGCAAGGACCTCCCCTTTACCGCGCCGCCTCGTTCTTCCTTCCAGCGAGGCCGCACTTCCAGTAAGCCCGACCAGAACAACCCGGTCACGTTCCGACAAATCGTGACTTGACACAGCCAGACACGCCAGGTAAAAGCACGCACACAAACACCGCTGAACAACCACCCCACCCCACCCCCACAACCACCCCAACCCCACAACCACCCCACCCCACCCCACAACCACCACGACAACCCACCCCCCACAACGGCAAGCCCACCAGCAACCACACCCACACAACGCCACACCACCACCCACCCAGACCAACCCACACCCCCCAGCACCCAGCACCCAGCACCCAGCACCCAGCACCCAGCACCCAGCACCCACAGCAACTTCACACAAACAAACCCCCACCACCCAAAGACCCTGACACCGCATCACAAACAGGGCCCGCCTCCCGCCCACACAGCTGATAGCGCAACCCGCATCGTCAGCGTCGGTACAACACTGCTTGCGGTCCACACAGCTGATACGTGGTGAGCCAGCAGTTGCGCGAAGGCGACGACGTCGCCGGTCACGGTTGTCATCCCGGGGCAGGCGGCGGTGAGTTTGTCGCCGTGGGCGCGCCGCACACGCCACCTTCCAGCAGCGCGACTTGTCGCAGATCAACAACGCCGAGGACCGCCAGCATGCCAGCGGCATCGCCATCAGCACGTGCAGCAACGTGCTGGAGCGGGGTCTATCAGGAATTAGGTGTGATTCGTCTGTTTGGCCTACGGGTCTTTCGGTGGGCTGATCGGCCTACACTCGTCCGGCCGTAAGGCGGCCG
>NZ_JBSFMS010000217.1:0-4904 GCF_053599675.1 Streptomyces sp. NPDC000880
TTGATCTTCACATCTCAGGTAACACTCTTCCCCTCCACGCCGCTCTTCCGATCTGTGGCCCGGCCGGCCTTTCGTACATCCGAGACCTCCGCAGACCTCCGCAGACCTCCGCAGACCTCCGCAGAGGTCCGCGGGCGTCAGCAGCCGAGCAGGCGGCTGCCGAGGTAGCCCTGGATCTGGTCCAGGGAGACGCGCTCCTGCTTCATGGTGTCGCGCTCGCGCACGGTCACGGCGTTGTCGTCGAGGGTGTCGAAGTCGACCGTGACGCAGAACGGCGTGCCGATCTCGTCCTGGCGGCGGTAGCGGCGGCCGATGGCACCGGCGTCGTCGAACTCGATGTTCCAGTTCTTGCGCAGGTCGGTCGCCAGGCCCTTGGCCTTCGGCGAGAGCTGCGGGTTGCGGGACAGCGGCAGCACGGCGACCTTGACGGGCGCGAGGCGCGGGTCGAGACGCATCACGGTGCGCTTCTCCAGGACGCCCTTGGCGTTGGGGGCCTCGTCCTCGTTGTACGCGTCGAGGAGGAAGGCGAGCATGGCGCGGCCGACACCGGCGGCGGGCTCGATGACGTACGGGGTCCAGCGCTCGCCGGCTTCCTGGTCGAAGTACGACAGGTCATGGCCGGACGCCTTGGAGTGCGCGGAGAGGTCGTAGTCGGTGCGGTTGGCGACGCCCTCCATCTCGCCCCACTCGTTGCCGCCGAGCTGGTAGCGGTACTCGATGTCGGCGGTGCGCTTGGAGTAGTGGGAGAGCTTCTCGGCCGGGTGCTCGTACCAGCGCATGTTCTCCTCACGGAGACCAAGGTCGCGGTACCAGTTCCAGCGCTGCTCCATCCAGTATTCCTGCCACTGCTCGTCCTCGCCGGGCTTGACGAAGAACTCCATCTCCATCTGCTCGAACTCACGGGTGCGGAAAATGAAGTTGCCGGGCGTGATCTC
The DNA here is from genome assembly GCF_053599675.1 of Streptomyces sp. NPDC000880. Classification (NCBI taxonomy): domain Bacteria; kingdom Bacillati; phylum Actinomycetota; class Actinomycetes; order Kitasatosporales; family Streptomycetaceae; genus Streptomyces; species Streptomyces sp. NPDC000880. The sequence continues at coordinate 936 of NZ_JBSFMS010000217.1, forward strand.
GTTCCGGAACGACTTGCCCATCTGGGCGATGCCGAACGGCGGCTTCTTGCGGGAAGTCTGCTGGACCTGGCCGAAGTTGGTGAAAATGCCCTGGGCGGTCTCGGGGCGCAGGTAGGCGATGGAGCCGGAGTCCTGGGTGGGGCCGAGGTGGGTGGCGAGCAGGCCGGAGAACTGCTTGGGCTCGGTAAAGGTGCCCTTGTTGCCGCAGTTGGGGCAATTCAGGTCGGCGAGGCCGTGCTCGGGGGCCTTGCCGTGCTTCTCCTCGTACGCCTCTTCCAGGTGGTCGGCGCGGAAGCGCTTGTGGCAGGAGGTGCACTCCGTGAGCGGGTCGGTAAAGGTTGAGACGTGGCCCGACGCCTCCCAGACCTCGGTGGCAAGGATCACCGACGAGTCGATACCGACGACGTCCTCGCGCGAGGTGACCATGTAACGCCACCACTGGCGCTTGATGTTCTCCTTCAGCTCGACACCCAGCGGCCCGTAGTCCCAGGCGGCACGCTGACCGCCGTAGATCTCGCTGCACGGGTAGACGAAGCCACGGCGCTTGCTCAGGTTGACAATGGTGTCGATCTTGTCGGCGGCCACGGTGCTCTCTTCATTACGACGACGACGAACGGCGAATGCTTCAGGTTACCGGCGGCCGCACCCCCTGGATCAAATCGGTTCGGGGGGCAGCACGGCTCGGCAGCTTTGTTGACAATCGTTTCCAGTTTTGTTGAAAATGACTGTCATGAACGTACGCCGCCTCATACCCACCACCGCCGCTGCCGGAGCCGTCGCTCTCGGCCTCATGGCCGTTTCCGCCTGCTCGAGCTCCAATGCCGCCGACGGCGGCAAGAACGGCGACAAGCTGAAGGTGGTGGCGTCGTTCTACCCCATGCAGTATCTCGCAGAGCAGATCGGCGGCTCCCACGTCTCCGTCTCCACTCTCACCGAGCCGGGCGTCGAGCCGCACGATCTGGAGCTCAAGCCCCGCCAGACCGCCGAGCTGAATGCAGCCGGTTTCATCCTCTACCTCAAGGGCCTCCAGCCCGCCGTCGACAAGGCCATCGCCCAGTCCGAGGCGAAGAACAAGGTCGACGCCGCCACCCTCACCACGCTCGAGCACCACGGCACCGAGGTCGGACACAGCCACGAGGAGCCCGGCCACGAGGCCGAGAGCGAGGCCGGCGCCGATCCGCACATCTGGCTCGACCCCGTGAAGTACTCCGAGGTCGCCAAGGCCGTCGGCAACTCCATGGGGAAGGCCGACCCGGACCACGCCGCGGACTACAAGAAGAACGCCGACGCGCTGGTCAAGACGCTGGACGGGCTGAATGCCAAGTTCCAGCAGGGTCTGAAGACCACCGCCACCAAGACCTTCATCACCACCCACTCCGCCTTCGGCTACCTCGCCGAGCGGTACGGCCTGACCCAGGAGGGCATCGCCGGCCTCGACCCCGAGTCCGAGCCCAGCCCGGCCCGTATCAAAGAACTGCAGGACATCGCCAAGAAGGACAAGGTCGGCACGGTCTTCTTCGAGACGCTCGCCAGCGACAAGACCGCCAAGACCCTCGCCCAGGACGGCGGCCTGAAAACGGACGTCCTCGACCCGCTCGAGGGAATCACGGACAAGTCCAAGGGCGATAACTACATCGAGGTCATGGAGTCCAACCTCGCCGCGCTGCAGAAGGCTCTCGGCGCGAAGTGACCCGCACGGCACGCAAGGCAGCATCGGAGGCGCACGACATGGCCATGGAGCCCGTCATATCCATCCGCGGGGCTCAGGCCACGCTCGGCTCGCGGCCCGTGCTGCGCGGCATCGACCTCACCGTCCGGCGCGGTGAGGTCGTCGCGCTGCTCGGGGCCAATGGCTCGGGCAAGTCCACCGCCGTGCGCTCCCTGATCGGCCAGGTACCGCTCACCGGCGGCGAGATCGCCCTGTTCGGCACGGACCTGCGGCGCTTTCGCGAGTGGTCGCGCATCGGTTACGTACCGCAGCGCACCACCGCGTCGAGCGGTGTGCCCGCGACGGTGCGTGAGGTCGTCTCCTCGGGGCGTCTGTCGCGTACGAGGCTGGGCCGGCTGTCGAAGTCCGACCGGGCGGCCGTGCAGCGCGCCCTGGAGCTCGTGGGGCTCGCCGACCGCGCCAAGGACTCGGTGGACGCCCTCTCCGGCGGCCAGCACCAGCGGGTGCTGATCGCTCGTGCGCTGGCCTCCGACCCGGAACTGCTGATCATGGACGAGCCGATGGCGGGCGTGGACCTGGTCAGCCAGGAGATCCTGGCCGGCACGCTGCGCGACCAGGTCGCGGCCGGGACGACCGTACTGCTTGTACTGCACGAGCTGGGCCCGCTGGAGCCCTTGATCGACCGCGCGGTGGTGCTCCGCGACGGCTGTGTGGTGCATGACGGCCCGCCACCCCAGGCTGTGGGCCAGCACGCGCTGCCCGGCCACGACCACGTACATCCGCATGCGGCCGACGAGCCGCTCCGCACGGGACTGCTGACCTGATCATGGAAATCCTCCAAACGGCCTTTATGCAGCGGGCGCTCATCGCGGCCGTGCTGGTCGGCATCACCGCGCCGGCCGTAGGCATCTATCTGGTGCAGCGTCGGCAGCCGCTGATGGGCGACGGCATCGGCCATGTCGCGCTGACCGGCGTCGGCCTCGGCTTTCTGCTGTCGACCAACCCGGTGTGGATGGCGACGCTCGTCTCGGTCGTCGGCGCGATCGCGATGGAGCTGATCCGGGCGTACGGACACCTCCGTGGCGACCTCGCGCTGGCGATGCTCTTCTACGGCGGCATGGCGGGCGGTGTCATGCTGATCAACATCTCCGACGCCGGGTCCACCGCGAATCTGGGCTCGTTCCTGTTCGGCTCGCTGTCCACGGTCTCCGACGGGGACCTCACCGCGATCGCGCTGCTCGCCGCCTTTGTGGTGCTGGTCTCGCTGGGGTTGCGCAGGCAGCTGTTCGCGGTCAGCCAGGACGAGGAGTTCGCGCGGGTGACCGGTCTGCCGGTGCGTACGCTGAATCTGCTGATCGCCGTGACTGCGGCGGTCACCGTCAGTGTGGCGATGCGGGTGGTGGGGCTGCTGCTGGTCAGCGCGCTGATGGTGGTGCCCGTGGCCGCGGCCCAGCAGATTTCGCGGTCCTTCAGGACGACGTTCACGGTGGCGGTGGGGATCGGCATCGTCGTGACGCTGGCCGGAACCGCCACCTCGTACTACCAGGACGTGCCGCCGGGCGCGACGATCGTCCTGCTGGCCCTAGCGATCTTCCTGACGCTGACCGCGCTGGCGACGCCCCTGGCGAGGCGGCGTGCGCGAGCTTTGGAGGCGAGCGAGGCCGAGTGCACCATGGAGGTGCCGGGCACGCGAAGGCCGAGTGACGAGGTCAGGGTCTGACCCTCGGGCCTGACAGAATGGCCCGACATGCGTGCGGGCAAAGCGAGGAGGCACCTGTGACCACGGCGCCAATCGGCGGGAACACCGCCCCGGTACGAGGCCGGTCGACCCGGCAGCGTGCCGCGGTGGCTGCGGCGCTCGACGAGGTGGATGAGTTCCGCAGCGCACAGGAACTGCACGACATGCTCAAGCACCGCGGCGACTCGGTCGGGCTGACCACGGTCTACCGCACGTTGCAGTCGCTCGCGGACGCGGGCGAGGTGGATGTGCTGCGCACGTCCGACGGCGAGTCCGTCTACCGGCGCTGCTCGACGGACGACCATCACCACCACCTGGTGTGCCGGGTGTGCGGCAAGGCGGTCGAGGTCGAGGGGCCGGCGGTGGAGCAGTGGGCGGAGACAATCGCGGCGCAGCACGGTTATGTGAGTGTGGCGCACACGGTCGAGATCTTCGGCACATGCGCGGAGTGCGCGGCACCCGCCAAGTAACCGGGGCTCCGCCCCGGACCCCGGTCCTCAAACGCCGGACGGGCTTGATTTTTCAAGCCCGTCCGGCGATTGAGGACAGAACGGTGAGGCCC
>NZ_JBSFMS010000218.1:0-4892 GCF_053599675.1 Streptomyces sp. NPDC000880
CGACCTCCGATCGTCCACCGCTCGGGAAGGTTCCCGCCGGGCTCGCCACGCCGCGTCCTCACGCCTCCCCGTCCTGCCGGGGCTGTCTCGCGGGACGCCGAGAAGGCAGTGCCCGGCCTCGCGGAGAACGGTTCACCGGGCGGATGCGGCGTGGTCACGGTCCTCGTCGGAGGCATGCGGTGTCCCCCAGGTTCTCACCCGAGCCGGTCGCGATCAACCCGCTCGGCGGCGGCATTGCGGTCGGCGTCGGCCGCGGTCTGCGCCGGCCTGAAACCCGCGCGTGCCCGCAGCCCGGAGAGGATGCGGGCCATCGTCAGGGGAATCGGCCGGACTGACGGCGGGTGAGCGGGCGTTCATCGCGGGAGCGGTACGGCTGTCTCCGGCGGCCGAGCTCCTGATCCAGGACGGCCCGCGCGACGCGGACGAGCGGGACCAGTTGCTGGCCGAGAACGCCTCCGCCTTCGGGCAGGACAGCGGCGCCGAACTCGCGCGGGCGCAGTGGCAGGAAGACCTCGCCGACAGCGTCATGGCGGCCGGATCGGATTCTGCCAGCGGACCGCGCGGGGGGCGGGGGAGGATGGCGGCGGCACTCAGAGGGGCCGGGAGGGTCACCTCTGGCGGCCCCGGGAAAGCCCGAAGCGTGCCAGTGGGCCGAGGAGTTCTCGTTCTTCGTAGGCGAAGTGGGACAGGACGGTGTCGGTGAGCAGGTCGACCGCCGCGGTGATGGGGACGTAGTCGCCCGGGTTGCGGGCGAGGTGGACCAGAGCGCGGTCCACGTCCGTCAGCAGGGAGTGGATGGTGCGATGTTCTTCGTCCAGCCGGTCGAGGACTGCCTGGAGATTCCGCTGGCTCCGCCGCAGATGCGGGAAGATGCTGCGGTCTTCCAGTCGATGGTGCTCGGTGAGCGAGCGGCACTGGGCACGGCAGACCTCGCTGAACGCGCCGTCGGCGGTGCCGAGGGCCATGGTGTTCAGCCGGCCGCGGGCCTGGGAGATGGAGGCGCCGCCCTGTTTCACCTTCCGCAGGAGGTCCCGGAGCTGTGTCAGCTCACGCCGGTAGTGGTCGTGTACGTCGATCAGACGGCGGGCCTCGTCGCGCCCCCGGCGGTTGACTCCAGCGTCCCGGGCCGGCTCCGGGGCGGCGGGACGGCTTGACTCCTTCAGCACTCTTTTCGTGCTGTGGCGCCGCTTTGGTGCTGGTGTCGGCGTGAGGCCGGCCTGGCGTGGCGGCTGGCCTTTGGCGGACGGTTTGCGTCTGCCGCCGCCGGCGGTTCTTCTGCTCATCTGTTTCCTCACACGGGGGTGGCCAAGGGGGCTTCCCGGCCGGAGCGCGGGGGCCCGCGCCCATGGGCCGGGTCGGCCGCGCTTCAGCGGTGTCGTGGGCGGTCTACGGTTTCCGGTCACAGCGCCTGGGGGCGTCCGAGGAGCTGCTCGTTGAAGGGCTGGATGTCGTGGTCGACCATGCTGATGTCGAGTTCTATGTCGACGGCGGCGCCGACGAAGATCTGGGCTCCGGGCAGCGGGGGCAGTCCCGAGACGCCGAAGTCGCGGCGGTCGATGGTGGCGTGTCCGGTGAATCCCAGCCTGCGGCCTCCGGTGAAGGGGTAGACGTCCTGTCCGAGGAAGTGTCCGGTGAGGGTCAGGGGGCGGGTGATGCCCGTGACCGTGAGGTCGCCGTCCAGTTCCCAGTGGTCGTCCGCGCGGCGGACCCGGTGGCCGCGGAACTCCATTACCGGGTGGCGGTCGGTGTCGAGGAACTCCGGGGAGCGCAGGTGGCGGTCGCGAGCCGGGACGCCGGTGTCGACGGTCGCTGTGGCGATCCGTAGCTCGGCGGTCGTCTCCTCGACGGGGTCGGTGATGCGGACGGTGCCCTCGGCGTCGGTGAATCGGCCGCGGACCCGGACGAAGCCCAGGTGGCGGGCGACGAAGCCGATGGTGGAATGCACGGGGTCGATGTGCCAGGTTCCGGCGGGCGGGGTGAGCGGTTCCTGGCCGGTGGGCCGGGTGCGGGTTGTGGTGGTGTTCACGACTGCTGGGATCCCTCGGAGGTGGTGGTACGGATGTGGGGTGCCACGTGCTCGGCGAAGCGGGCGGCCTGGGTCTCGCTGTCTGCGTTGACGGGCCAGAAGACGAAGGAGTCGAATCCGAGTTCTTCGCGGTAGCGCAGCAGGGTGTCCACCCAGAAGCGCGGGGGGCCGACGACGCCCTGGCCTTCGGATGCGGGAGCGGTGTCACCGGTGATGGTGCCCATGACGTTGTAGATCCGCTGGATGGTCTTGGGGTCGCGGCCGGCGGCCGTGGCGGCTTCGTCGATCACGCGCTGCATGCCCGGGATGCGCTCCGGGGGTGCGTAGCTGTTGGTCGGCAGCCAGCCGTCGCCGAGTCGGCCGGTGATCCGGAGCATGCGGGGGCCGTACGAGCCCACCATGATCGGTACGGGCTGGGGCGGGAACGGCCCGGGGTGCGCCCCTTGGAGGCTGTGGTATTCGCCGTTGAATCGGGCGGACCGCTGGGTGGGGTCGTTCATGGCCTTCATGACCAGCATGGCTTCTTCGAAGGCGCTGGTGGCCTGGCCCTGGGTGTAGTGGGGTCCGCCGTAGGCGGCGACGGCTGGAGGGGCCGCTCCCGCGCCGACTCCCAGGGCGATCCGGCCTCCGCTGAGGATGCTCAGGGTGTTGGCGGCCTTGATCAGGGGTGCGGGCGGTCGGAGCACGGTGTTGGCGACGTTGGGCATGAGCGTCAGGCGCCGTGTGGAGGCCGTCAGGGTGCTGATCAGGGTCCAGGCGTCCAGGAATTCCGGGTGGTAGAGGTGGTCCTGGATGCCTGCGAAGTCCAGTCCGCCTTCGTCCGCCAGCCGTGCGAGACGTAGGGCCGAGGCCGCTCCGGTGGCGGAGGGGTCGATGTTGATTCCGACGGAGCCGGTGGGGATTGCCATGGTCTCTCTCCGGTGTCTGGCGCCGGTCCGTGTGAGGCGGGCGGGCGCGGAGTAAAGTGTCTTCCGTTGCAACTATTGATGCGGCAGATATATTTCCGGGGGTGGTGATCATCGAGGGAGGAGGCGGTATGGAGGACAGGGCTCTGGGTGCCTGGACTGATTTCGTTCTTGCGTACGGCCAGATCATGCAGGCCATGGAACGGGAGATGAGTCAGAGCGTGGGACTGACGCTGTCGCAGTACGACGTGCTGCTGCGGCTCGCGGAGTCGGCGGAGGGCCGGATGCGGATGACCGACCTGGCCGACGCCGTCGTCTACAGCACCGGCGGGCTGACGCGCCTGCTGGAGCGGATGGACAAGGCCGGACTGGTCGAGCGGCAGCACTCCGCCGAGGACCGGCGCGTCGTGCACGCCGTGCTCACCGACCAGGGCCTTCGTCGGCTGGCCGAAGCGTCGACGGTGCACCTCGACGGGATCGAGCGCCATTTCGCCCAGTACCTCGCCCCCGGCGAGGCGGAGCCGGTCAGCAGCTTCCTGCACCGTATCCATGACGCCGCTCGGGCGGAGAGGAACGGCCGGCCACGGCGATCCCGGTCGTAGCGCGCGGCACGTCGGTCAGTCCCACCGGTGGCGGGGGCTGGGCGCGACTGGGCGCGGCCTGCCCGGTCAGACGGTGGCGGAGGAGTTCGCTGATGTCCCGCAGCTGGTCCAGCTGCTCGTGGGTGAGGTGGTCCAGCAGGCGGGACTGCGCGCAGTCCGCGTGCCAGGGGGCGGCTTCCTCCAGTGCGTGCTGTCCGGTCCCGGTGAGCTGGGCGAGGTGGACGCGGCGGTCTGTCGGGCTGGTCAGGCGCTGGACCCAGCCACGCTGTTCGAGCCGGTCGGTGAGGTGGGAGAGCCTGCTGGTGGACACCCCGGTGCGCCGGGCGAGTTCCGTCATCTTCATCTGGCGGCCGGGGGTTTCGAAGAGCCAGGCCAGAACCTCGTAGTGGATCTGCGACATGCCGCTCTCACGGCGCAGTTCCTGCCCCAGCTGTTCGGAGAGCAGGCGTGCGGCGGTCAGGAAGGCACGCATGGTCCGCTGTGCGTCGTGGTCGAGCCGGTCGGGTGCGGTGGCCATGGTGAGCTCCTGGGGTGGATGCCGGGTTCGGGGAATGGGGTCGCGGCGGCGGCCCGTCATGGGCTCAGAGGTGGCTGACGGCCTCCTCGTAATCGAGGCGGGGCAGTCGCTGGAACCAGGGGTTGTCGCCGGGCTTGCCGATGTTGACCACCAGGAACGACTTCAGGCGGCCGTCGGGGAAGAACTCCTCGTCAACGCCGTCGGAGTCGAACCCGCCGAGCGGGCCCGCGGCGAGGCCGGCGGCACGGACGGAGAGCAGGAAGTAGCCCGAACTCGGCCTCCCGGCGGCCGCCGCTGGTATGCGGCGGCCGCCGTCACCACAGATAACCGGGGCAAGGGCTCAAAGTCGGCGTGCGGCCGACACCTCGGCCTTGTCGCTGTCGGTCTCAGACCTTGCCGTGGCCGGAGACGGGACCGCCGACGGCCTGCGCGTAGTAGTCGAGCACCTGGCCCCAGTTGCCGAAGTACTTCTTGGCGACGGCCGTTGCGCCGGCGTAGGTGGCGGGGCGGCCCCAGTCGCGCTGGAATTCACCGAGGACCACCTGGGTGGTGAGGGGGACGGCGCCCTTGGCGACCATACGGTCCATGGCGCGGTCGTGAGCCTCCAAGGTGGCACCACCTGAGGCGTCGGCGACGACGAAGACCTCGCGGCCCTCCTCCAGGGCGGAGACGGCGGGGAAGGCGACGCACATCTCGGTCCACAGGCCGGCGATGACGATCTGACGGCGGCCGGTGGCGAGCACCGCCTCCTTCAGCTTGGGGTCCTCCCAGGCGTTGATCCAGGTGCGGTCGATGATTTCCTGGTCGGGGAAGACCTCCTTCAGTCCCGGGATGAGGTCGCC
>NZ_JBSFMS010000219.1:0-4877 GCF_053599675.1 Streptomyces sp. NPDC000880
CCCTATGGCTGCCGCTGGTCGACGGAGCGGAGCGGCTGGGAGTCCTGGAACTCCGCATGGAGACACTGGACGGGGTCAAACTCTGGCGCTGCCGGACGATAGCGTCGCTCCTCTCCTTGATCATCACTTCCAAGCGCACCTACAGCGACACCTTCGCGCAACGCATGCGGACCCGACCGATGCAACTGCCCACGGAGATGCTCAGGGCTTTTCTCCCCCCGCGCTCGATCGGTACCGGCCGGGTAGTGTCGACCGCGGTCCTGGAACCTGCGTACGAGCTGGGCGGCGACGCCTTCGACCATTCATTCACCGAGGACTTTCTGCACGCCACGATCCTCGATGCCATGGGCCACGACCTGGCGTCGGGCCTTGCCACCTCCGTGGCCATGGCGGGCTGCCGCAACGCCCGGCGCACGGGCGCGGACCTGGCCAAACTCGTCGCCACCGTCGACCAGGCGCTGGCGAAGTGGCTTCCGGACCAGTTCTGCACCGGCATCTTCACCCAGCTGCACATGCCGACCGGCGTGCTGCAATGGTCCAACTGCGGTCACCCGGCGCCATTGCTCATCCGCGGCCAGCGCCTGCTTGACAAGGCCCTGGAGCGGGCTTCCGAACCTCCGCTGGGCCTGCCCGCCAGCCTGGCCGGCGGACCCCGGCAGGTGCACGAGACAAGCCTCGAACCCGGTGACCGGATACTGCTCTACACGGACGGCGTCGTGGAGTCGCGCGACGAGGGCGGGGAGCAATTCGGCCTGGAGCGTTTCACCGACTACATCATTCGGTCGACCGCCGCCGGGCAGAACGCCCCGGAAGTGCTCCGCCTGCTCATCCACGCGATCCTCGGTCATCGGCACAACGAACTCAGCGACGACGCCACGATTCTGATGATCGAATGGCAGCCGCCCGGCCAGTGAGCCGTCGCGGCCATGGCACCTGGAAGCCCGGCAGGCTGCCGTGGCACTGCCATCCGTCAAACCTCCGTTGCACACGTTCTGAGTGGGCTAGGTCCCGGTCGACCACGATGATCCGGAATTCGCTCTCGTCGCAGTGACGCCGCAGCCGATTGGCCGCCAGCGTGCCACCGGTACCGCCTGGGCTCGGCATTGCCCGTACGGTGCCGCCGGCCGAGGCGTGAGACAGCGGCGGCCCCCGCCGGGACAGCGCAGCGCCGCGAGGCCTACGCCAACGACCAGGGCTCGCCCCGCTCCCTGCTCGCCATCACCACCTGGACAACGGCGGATACCCGCGGCCGGCGGCCAGGAACGGAGGAATAGACAAACAAAAGGGTGGATATACAACAGCAGGAGGCCTCGATCAGGGGGTCTTCCGAGTGGCAACTTCGCGTGCATGACACGAGCAGATGCTCTTCGGAAGGAGATGATCGAATATGACGCTTACTGTCCGTCGCGAGGCACTGCCTGCGCTGTGGGATTCCTTCCGCGAGTTCGAGGACCACTTTGACCGTCTCGGACAGCTGTGGCGGTCAGCCGTTCCCGGCGGCGGTGGGCTCGCCGACGCCTGGGTGCCGCCGGCCGACGAGGAAGAAACCGAGGACGCCTACCAGATCGAACTCGAGCTCCCCGGCGTCAGCAAGGACCAGATCACGGTGGATGTCGCCGATTCCCAGCTGGCAGTCCACGGCGAGGTGGAGGAGAAGGAACGCTCCGGCGTGCTGCACCGGCAGACCCGCCGTTTCGGCCGGTTCGACTTCCGGTGGGCCCTGCCCGCCGACGCCGACGCCGACCACGTCACCGCCGAACTCGCCGACGGGGTCCTGACCGTGCGCGTGCCCAAGACCGAGAAGTCCAGGCCGCGGCGCGTCGAGATCACCGGCTGACCACCCTCTCCGGGCGGCTGGTCGCTTCACGGCCCCGGCGCGACAGTGCTCCGGGGCCCTCCTCGGCCCATAGGGCCAGCCTCGCCGAAAAGGGCGGCTTCACCGGCCGATGCGGGAGGCCGCTCCCCGGCACGCCCGCCTGGTAGCGGAACCGGCTGCAATGAGTGACGGCGGCCACGCCATCTGGACGGGCCGCTGACCACGTCTACGCGGTCACCAGCCTGAGCGCCGAGCAGGCCACTCCCGCCCACCTCGCGAGCATGATCCGCTCCCACTGGCAGATCGAGGCCCTGCACCACGTCCGGGACACCACCTTCGCCGAGGACGCCTCGCAGCTTCGCACCGGCAACGCGCCCCGCACCATGGCGACCTGGCGCAACCTCGCCATCGGTGCCCTCCGCCTCGCCGGCACCCAGAACGTCGCCGCCGCACTCCGGGCCAACTCCCGCGACCCGAAACGGCCGCTCGCCCTCCTCGGCCTCACATGATCACGAACCGGACATCATGCGACTACGCCGAAGCCCTGACCGCAGCCCGAGCCGCCTGCATGCGCCGTCACAATCCTCGTCACAAGCACCTCAGCGCCGTACCCACGGCATCCCAGTCCGATCCAGGAGATGATCTCGCGCTGGATCTCGTTGTTGCCGCCACCGAAGGAGAAGATCACGGCGGAGCGGTAGCCGCGTTCCAGCTCGCCGTGGAGGACGGCGCCCGCCGAGCCCTCCTTGAGGGAGCCTGCCGAGCCGACGATCTCCATCAGCCAGGCGTACGCGTCGCGGCGCGCCTCGGAGCCGTAGACCTTGACGGCGGAGGCGTCCTGCGGGGTGAGCGTGCCTTCCTGGACGGCGCCCACCATCTGCCAGTTGAGCAGCTTCATCGCGTCGAGCTTGGTGTGGGTCTGTGCGAGGCGCCCTCGCACCCAGCCGCGGTCGATGACGCGGCGGCCGTCGGCGAGCTTGGTGTCGGCGGCCCAGCGCTGGACGTTCCGGAGGGCCCGGATGGCCCGGATGGCCATGGGGCGGGGCTTCGGGGTCGGTGCGCACGGCGAGCCAGACCCAGTCGGCGGTGTCGCCGTTGGTGGTCCAGATCTTCTGGCCGTTGTCGGTGTACGTGCCTGCCGTTCTCGCCGCTCAGCCAGAGGCCGAGCGCCACCTCCGTGTCACTCGCGAAGCCCGCGCCGAGTACCAGGCCCGGCAGCTGCCCTGGCCCTCGCGGACGCGTTCGGCGGCCCCTGGGGACAGTACGCGCCGGCCCGCGAACTCTCCGCGTCCGGCGAGGATTCCGTACAGCGCAGCGACCGCACCGGCGGTGCCGTGACCGTTGGCGGCAGGGATCTCGGCCGCGCGCCACGCCGGGGTGTTGGCCTCGGCCGCACCGATTACCGGATTGACGAGGGCCGCCAGGGCGACCGGCTGCAACTGGGCGAAGATCGCAGCCTGTTCGCTCTTCGCCGCGGCCCGCGGATGGACCAGTTCGGCGGCGCGCCCCGCCTCCTTCTCCGGCAGCCCGATGGTGAAGTCGATGCCGAGCGGGCCGGTGATCTCCTGGTGCAGAAACTCCCCCGGCAGCTGTCCGGTGATCCCCGCCGGACGACCTCTCCGACCAGGAATCCGTAGGTGATGGCGTGGTAGCCGGAGCGGGTGCCCGGCTCCCACCACGGCTCAGTGGCCGCGAGGCGTGCAGTGGTCAGCTCCCAGTCGTAGAACTGGTCGAGGGTGCGCGGCTCGCGCAGCCTGGCCAGGCCCGCGCGGTGCGAGAGCAGATGGCGTACGGGAATGGACTCCTTGCCGGACGCGGCGAACTCCGGCCAGTAGGTTGCGACGGGGGCGTCCAGATCGAGCAGCCCCCGGTCGGCGAGCAGATGCGCGCACAGGGCGGTGGGGCCCTTGGTCGTCGACCACACATTGACCAGCGTCTCCCGCTCCCACGGGCGAGTGCGCGCTTCGTCGGCCCAGCCGCCCCACAGGTCGACGACGCTCTCTGAGCCGAGGAACACGGTCACGGCCGCGCCAAGTTCGCCGCGGGCGCGGAAGTTCTCCTCGAAGGCAGTGCGCACCGCCTCGAAGCGTTCGTCGCAGTGGCCTTCGACCTTGGGTGCGCGCTCTGACATGAGGGCCTCCGTCGCCTCGGACCGGGAGTCCGGCCTGCCGGTATCCGGCTCACCGAGGAACGTACCGACTGGTCGGACTGGCGGGAAGAGTCCGAACACGAGTCGCGCCCGACGGAGCGGTCACCGTGTGAGCGAGGATGGGCAGAGAAGATCCACACACCGGAAGGAACACCGATGGCCCTCGACGACTCCGTACTGCTGCGCACCGAGGGCCACGCAGGGTACATCACCCTCAACCGTCCCCGTGTTCTCAACGCCCTCACCCACCCGATGGTCCGCACGATCGACGCGGCGCTCGCACAGTGGGAGCAGGACGAATCGGTCGCGGTCGTGGTGGTCTCCGGAGCCGGTGAACGGGGACTCTGCGCGGGCGGCGACATCCGCGCCATTCACGCGGACGCGCTGGCGGGCAGAAACGAGTCGATGGCCTTCTGGCGGGACGAGTACCGCCTCAACGCCCGTATCGCCCGCTACTCCAAGCCCTATGTCGCCCTCATGGACGGCATCGTCATGGGCGGCGGAGTCGGCGTCTCCGCGCACGGCGGCGTACGCGTCGTCACCGAGCGCTCCGCCGTCGCCATGCCGGAGACGGGCATCGGCTTCGTACCGGACGTAGGTGGTACGCATCTGCTCGCCCAGGCTCCCGGGGAGCTCGGCACTCATCTCGCGCTCACAGGTACGGCGGTGGGCGCGGCCGACGCAGTGCTGTGCGGGCTCGCCGATCACTTCGTACCGTCGAGCCGGCTGGCGGAGCTCACCGCGTCGCTCGCCGGGCTGGATGTGACCGAGGCGGTGGGGCGGTGCGCGCAGGCCGCGCCCGAAGGTGAACTGGCCCGGCACCGCGAGTGGATCGACGACTGTTACGCCGCCGGATCCGTGGAGGAGATCCTCGGCCGGCTGCTCGACTGCGGCGACCCGGCGGCAAAGGAG
>NZ_JBSFMS010000220.1:0-4739 GCF_053599675.1 Streptomyces sp. NPDC000880
ATCATCACCACCGACGCCCGCCATCGCGCGGACGCCAAGAGCGCCCTGATCACACTGGTCGAACACGCACTGATGGCGCGCCTGCGGTAGCCGGTCGAATGGGCTGTCAAGTGGACGTCGACGTACGGCAGTTGTCGTAGTTGCGAGGAGGCGGGCTGTGTCCTTTGACACGGTCCGCCTCCGTGTTCATAACGTTTCGACAGAGAATTACCTGACCTCGGACACCCGGTGCATACGAGTAGTACCACTGCGCTCACATCAACTCTGCAATTTGATGGAGCTCGCACCCTTATGTCTCTTTTATCTGAGGCCCGCACCACTCGGAATGGCTGATTCCAACTGTTTGGAAGGGGGCCGCTCGACATGCTGGAATTCGGCGAACTCCCTAGTAGTAGAGCTCTGAACGAAACACGGCACAGCGTAGGTGCCGACGCCGAGAGGTTGTTGGTCGAGTGAGGCGAAGCATGACGAGCTCCGCAGAGCAGCAGGCGCGGGGCAACTTCACCCCGCCGCCGCGCACAGCGGCGTCGCCTGCGGATGCGCCCGGTCCGCCCCCGACCGCCGGAAGCTCCAGCCGGCTGTCCCCACGCAACTGGCGGGTGCCCACCCGCCTGAACGCAATCCTTCTCATCCCCGTGCTCGTCGGTCTGGTGATGGGCGGCTTCCAGGTCAAGTCCTCCATCGACACCTGGAACGAGGCGCAGGACGCCGAGAAGACGGCGCTGATCGTGCGCGCCGCCTCGGAGTACGGCCAGGCCCTGCTCAACGAGCGTGACCTCACAGCCGCGACCCTGCTCACCGCCACCAGCGAGGCAGACCGCCAGAAGCCGGTCGTCACCAAGGCGTACGAGACCACGGACGCCGCGAAGAAGAAGTTCGACCAGGCGATCCAGGACATGCCCGCCGGGCAGGGCCTGGATCGCCGTCTGAGCCTCTTCCGCGCGGAGGAGCCGACGCTCGCCAAGCTCCGCCTGGCCGCGTACACCAAGGCCCTCGACCCGGTGAGAACCGAAGAGGGCTACGTCAAGGTCCAGCACTCGCTGATGGAGTTCTCCAACGAGCTCGGCCTCGGCACCGGCAACATCACCAGCTACGGCCGTACGGTCTACGCGATCCAGCTGGCCAAGGCCGCCGCGTCGCTCCAGCGCTCCATCGGCATGCACCTGCTGATCCGCCCCAGCTCGGACGACACCGTCCGCGCCCAGCAGACCGTGGCGTTCAACTCGTACAACTACCTCGAGCAGATCGCGATTGGCGAGTACGTCTCCGGCGGCACCCAGGCCGACACGGACAAGCTGAAGCAGATCATGGCGGGCAAGGCCGCCGCGGGCGAGAAGCAGCTCAAAGCCCTGGGCCTCAACCCCCCGCGGGACGAGAGCGGCCAGGTCCTGGCCGGCATGGCCGGCAAGATCGGCGAGGGGCTGAGCCCCGAGGAGCTGAAGCAGCTCGACGTCACGCCCGAGACCTGGATGGGCGCGGCCACCGCCAAGTTCGACGGCTACACCGAGATCGAGAACGAACTCGTCGACAAGGCCGTGACCGAGGCCGCGAAGATCTCCGACAACGCCAAGACCGACGCCATCACCAACGGCGCCATCGTCGTCATCGCCCTGCTCACCGCCTTCATCCTGGCCGGCCTCATGGCCCGCCAGATGAGCCGCTCGATGCGCCAGCTGCGCACCGCCGCCTTCGGCATCGCCGAGCAGCGCCTGCCGATGCTGGTCGACCAGCTCTCGCGTACGGAGCCGGGCCGCGTCGACACCCGGGTGCAGCCGATCCCGATCGACAGCCAGGATGAGATCGGCGAAGTCGCCCGCGCCTTCGACCAGGTCCACCGCGAGGCCGTTCGGCTCGCCGCCGAGCAGGCCATGCTCCGTGGCAACGTCAACGCGATCTTCACCAACCTGTCACGCCGCAACCAGTCGCTGATCGAGGGCCAGCTGACCCTGATCACCGACCTGGAGAACAACGAGGCCGACCCGGACCAGCTGGAGAACCTCTTCAAGCTGGACCACTTGGCGACCCGTATGCGCCGCAACGGAGAGAACCTCCTGGTCCTCGCCGGCGAGGAGCCGGGACGCCGCTGGAACCAGCCGGTGCCGCTGGTCGACGTGCTGCGTGCCGCCTCCTCCGAGGTGGAGTCGTACGAGCGCATCGAGCTGACCGGCGTCCCGGAGACGGACATCCACGGCCAGGCCGTGACCGACCTTGTGCACCTGCTGGCCGAGCTGCTGGAGAACGCCACCACGTTCTCCTCGCCGCAGACCAAGGTGCGCGTCACCGCGACCCGTCTGCCCGACGGCCGCGTGATGATCGAGATCCACGACAAGGGTATCGGCCTGACCGCCGAGGATTTCGCGGACATCAACCACAAGCTGGCCAACCCGCCGACGGTGGACGCCGCCGTCTCACAGCGCATGGGCCTGTTCGTGGTCGGCCGCCTTGCCGACCGGCACGGCATCCGCGTCCAGCTGCGCCCCTCCGGCGAGCAGGCCGGCACCACCTCGCTGGTCATGCTGCCCGACGCCATCACCCACGGTGGCGGTGGCGGGCCGATGCGCGAGGACGACTTCACGGTCTCCCAGATCATTCCGGAGCAGCAGGTTTTCGAGCCTGCTGCTCCGGTCCAGAGTGCCCCGATGCGCACCGCCGCGGAGCTCGGCTTCGACGACTCCCGCTACGAGGACTCTGAGAAGCTCGACCCGGTGGGCCGCTCGCTGATGCGCGAGGAGCGCCGTGCGGCGCTGGAGGCACAGGCTCAGGATGACGAGCGGCCGCTCTACCGGGACGAGACGCAGTACCCGCAGGAGCAGCAGCAGTACGGCCAGGAGTACGCGCAGGACTACGCCCAGGAGCAGCCGCAGGCGTACGGCGGATACCAGCCGCAGGGCGGATACCAGGGGCCCCAGGAGCACCACGAATCCACATATGCGGAAGCCACTTACCAGGCTTCGCAGACGCCGGAGCCACAGTACGACGGGCAGTTCGACACCCGGTCCCACCAGGCAGACTGGCAGGAACAAGGTACGTACCAGAGTGCGTACGAGCCGGAGTACCGGACCGATTCGGAATCTTCCCCCGGCGCTCCCGCGAACGCCCCGGAGCGCGTAGGCTTCGACCGTCCGGGCCCCTCTCCGAGCAGCAGCCACGCGCTGACCGACGCCGGTCTGCCGCGGCGCGGCGGCACCCAGCAGCAGTGGCAGCCCGCGGAGCAGGTCCAGCAAGCTCCGCAGAGCGGTCAGGCCGAGGCGTCCGGCAGCAACGGCGCCGGCTCCGAGGACTGGCGCTCGACCAACGACGAGCGCTGGCAGCGGGCGGAGAAGCTCCGCGAGCCGAAGGCGGGAGGGGTCACCCCCTCCGGTCTTCCACGGCGAGTGCCCAAGGCGAACCTCGTCGAGGGCACCGCGGAGCAGACGCCGCAGGGCGGCCCCCAGGTCTCCCGTGCCCCGGAGGACGTACGTGGCAGGTTGAGCAACCTGCGGCGCGGCGTCCAGCAGGGACGCAGCGCGGGAACGGACACGAACGGACCGGGCTTCGGCTCGGGCAGTACCTACAACCAGGAGCGTTAGTGTGAGCCCGATGAGCCAGGCGGCGCAGAATCTGAACTGGTTGATCACCAACTTCGTGGACAACACCCCTGGGGTGTCCCACACGGTGGTGGTCTCCGCCGACGGACTCCTGCTGGCGATGTCCGAGGGTTTTCCGCGGGACCGAGCCGATCAACTGGCGGCGGTCGCCTCCGGTCTGACCTCGCTGACCGCGGGGGCGTCCCGGATCTTCGAGGGCGGCGCGGTCAACCAGACGGTGGTGGAGATGGATCGGGGCTTCCTCTTCCTCATGTCCATCTCGGACGGTTCCTCGCTTGCCGTGCTCGCACACCCGGAGGCCGACATCGGCCTGGTGGGTTACGAGATGGCTCTGCTGGTGGACCGTGCGGGCAGCGTGTTGACGCCGGATCTCCGTGCGGAGCTCCAGGGAAGTCTTCTCAACTAGCAGACAGCAGTGCGTTTCACGCCACCGCACCATAGGGTGCGGTGGCGCGGCTCCACAGGGACATGGACCGGCGACCGGCAGTCGGAGGAGGAAACGTGGCAACACCCCCGGGCGGACGCCCTTATGACGGTGCTCACCAATCGCCGGGTGATCACTCTCAGAACCGCTTCAACTTCCCCTCCGCGCCAAGCAGACAGGCCCAGCAGCCCTACCAGCAGTCGCCGTACGACTCCCCCTCGTACGACCAGCCGCAGCAGCCCCGGGTCCAGCCGGTGCAGCGGCGGGCGCCGGAGCCCGCACCCGCTACGGGCACGCACAACCCGTTGGTGCGCCCGTACGCCATGACCGGCGGCCGGACCCGGCCGCGCTACCAGCTCGCCATCGAGGCACTGGTCAGTACCACGGCCGATCCGTCAAGGCTGCAAGGGCAGTTGCCCGAGCACCAGCGGATCTGCCGGCTGTGCTTCGAGATCAAGTCGGTCGCCGAGATCTCGGCACTTCTCACCATCCCCCTCGGCGTTGCCCGGATCCTCGTAGCCGACCTGGCGGAGGCCGGACTTGTCGCCATCCACCAGCCCGGCGGCGACGAGTCCGCCGGCGGCCAGCCAGACGTGACACTGCTCGAAAGGGTGCTCAGTGGACTTCGCAAGCTCTAGCGGCGGTGCAGCCCGCTCAACCACCAGCGCGAAGATCGTGGTGGCGGGCGGCTTCGGCGTGGGCAAGACCACGTTCGTCGGCGCCGTCTC
>NZ_JBSFMS010000221.1:0-4549 GCF_053599675.1 Streptomyces sp. NPDC000880
CGGCGAAGAGGCGCTGGAGCGGTTGGTCGCGATGGCCGACCGTGCCGGTACGGATGTGGTGCTCGGCAAGATCGAAGGCGTCAACCGCAACGCCGCCAAGTCGATGTGGGCCAAGAACGTCGAGCGCGCCGACATCTACGCCTCCAACGTCAAGTTCACGCTGAGTGCGCAGAAGCTCTTCCGGCGCGAACTTCTCGTACGGCTGGGCATGCGCTTCGACGAGACCATGCACACCGGCGAGGACGCGCTTTTCACCATGGAGGCGTATCTGCGGGGCAACGGAGTCTCCGTGGTCGCTGACTACACCTGCTACTACCTGGTCGGCCGCGACGACGGCAAACAGGTGACCAAGAGCGGCAGTTACACGCTGCGCTTCCACTCGGCGCGGGTGCTGATGGAGCTGATCGCCGAGTACGAACCACCAGGCGCGCGGCGCGACCAGCTGATGGTCAGGCCGTTCCTGGTGACACTGCTGCCGCAGTTCGGTCCCGTCGTGCTGAAGCAGAAGGAGGAGATCCTGCTCCACAAGCTGGAGCTGGCAGCGCGCCTGATGGAGGAGTACTGGACGCCGACTGTGGCGCGGCGGCTGGGTGCCAGGGAGCGGCGGCGGCTCACTTGCGTCGCCTGGGGACGGCCGGATCTGCTGAAGGAGGCTCTGCTCGCACCCGTGGTGCCGCGAAAGGTGCCCTTCGGCCCGCGGGTGCTGCGGCGGCTGCGCAGGGACGTACGGCGCCTGCTGCAGAGGGTCCGTTAGGCGGTGTAGCGCCGTACGGGCCCTGCGGGCCGGGGGTGTCCCGCCATCCGGCTTTCGGCGGCCCTGGGGGTGAACGCGGGCTCTTCGGCCTCCTTGCGGGCGCTCTCGGGCGGGCGACGACGTCAAGGCGGGCCCCAAGGACGGCCTTTCGCTCCGATTCGTATGTACGGCTTCGCCCGTGGAAACTGTGACGGCCGGTCAGCCGCGGGAGGTGCGGTGCCCCGGCCGCGACAGCTTGCGGCACGCTGTCCAGCGAGTGAAATGGCCGAGCGCCCACCACATGCCCTGACATAGATTCGGCCCTGTGACAGTGGCAAGACAGCAGGTAACGCAAGCCCGCAGGATCGTCGTCAAGGTCGGCTCGTCCTCCCTGACCACCGCGGTCGGCGGACTCGATGCCGACCGCGTGGACGCCCTCGTCGACGTACTCGCCAAGGTCCGCAGCGGCGGCGAGAAGGAGATAGTGCTGGTCTCCTCCGGAGCCATCGCCGCGGGCCTCGCACCACTGGGCCTGGCCCGCCGCCCCAAGGACCTGGCTCGCCAGCAGGCCGCCGCGAGCGTCGGCCAGGGCCTCCTCGTCGCCCGCTACACCGCCTCCTTCGCGCGCTACGGCGTACGCGTCGGCCAGGTGCTCCTCACCACCGACGACACCAGCCGCCGCGCCCACTACCGCAACGCCTACCGGACCCTGGACCAGCTGCTCGACATGGGCGCCGTCCCCGTTGTCAACGAGAACGACACGGTCGCCACGGACGAGATCCGGTTCGGCGACAACGACCGGCTCGCCGCCCTCGTCGCCCATCTCGTCCGAGCGGATCTGCTGGTCCTCCTCTCGGACGTCGACGGCCTCTACGACGGGGACCCGGCCAGGCCCGGCACCTCGCGGATCGACGAGGTACGCGGCCCCGCCGACATCGCCCACGTACAGATCGGCAGCGCGGGCAAGGCCGGCGTCGGCACCGGCGGCATGGTCACCAAGGTCGAGGCGGCCAGGATCGCGGCCGCCGCCGGCGTCCCCGTCGTCCTCACCTCCGCCAGCCGCGCCGCCGACGCCCTCGCGGGCCGCGCCACCGGCACGTACTTCCACAGCACAGGGCGCCGCTCCGCCGACCGGCTCCTCTGGCTCGCCCACGCCTCCACGCCGCAGGGGTCCCTGACTCTGGACGACGGCGCGGTACGGGCCGTCGTGCAAGGCAGGAAGTCGCTCCTGCCGGCCGGGATCGCCGGGGTCGAGGGCGAATTCAGCGCGGGGGACCCCGTCGAACTGCGCGACACCACGGGCCATGCCGTGGCCCGCGGGCTCGTCAACTTCGACGCCAAGGAGATCCCGCAGCTCCTCGGCCGCTCCACCCGGGAACTCGCCCAGGAACTCGGCCCGGAGTACGAGCGGGAAGTCGTACACAGGGACGATCTGGTCGTCCTGCACCCCTGAAACGGCTGAAAGTCCGGTCTTCTGGCAGAGACCTTCACCAAAAGCGCCCCACGCTTCGCCCGGGACTGGTCAACTTTGTTGCGGAGGATGGCGGGGTACAGCGACACGACACATGCAACAGGAGGCCGCCGGTGCGACGAGCGCGCCCAGGGGATGTGCCCCGCGGGACGGGAGGCATCCCCCACGGCCGCAGGGCCGTGGGCGAGGAACGAGCCCTGACCAGCGTCGGAGCGGGAGCGCACTTCGACGACGGCCAAGCGAGTCAGGGCACCCAGACGAATACATGCGGCGAAGAGCGTGTGCAGTCGAAGCTGTGGCACATCACTCTCAGCGTCTCAGGCGCCGAGGCCCCGCTGAAGGAGGTCCGGCGCGGCCTGGAGCAGCTCGCGCACGACCACCCCTTCCTGCTGACCAGCCGGTACGCCAACGACCACGCGGAGATCCGCTACTGGGAGGAGGCGCGGGACCTGCACGACGCCGCGGCGGTCGCGCTGCGGCTGTGGGGCGAGCACCGCTCCACCGCCCAGCTCCCGCCGTGGGAGATCGTGGGCCTGGAGGTCATCGACCGCCAGACGTACCACCAGCGCATCGCGGAGGGCTACGGCCCGCCGCCGGCCGCCCCGGTGGGCGTACACCCCTTCTGAACCCCTCCTGCCCCTCCTGTCCCTCTTGCCTCACTTCCGTCTCGTAGTGCGGAATACGTGATGGACGCCCGCGCAGGGGCCATTACCCTGCGGGTATGACCTCGCTCTCGCCGTACGACAACCTCTCCCCGGTCGCTAAGGCCGCCTACCGGGCCCGTGGCGCCGCCGCCGACCTCGCGCCGCTGCCGCGGTCGGCCAAGGACGACGCGCTGCTGGCGATCGCGGACGCGCTCGAGGTCCGTACGAGCGAGATCGTCGCGGCCAACGCCGAGGACATCGCGCGTGCCCGGGAGGCAGGCACCAGCGAGTCGATCATCGACCGGCTCACCCTGACCCCGGAGCGGGTGCGGGCCATCGCCGCCGACGTCCGGGACGTGGCCGCGCTGCCCGACCCGGTCGGCGAGGTGGTCCGCGGCTCGACCCTGCCCAACGGCATCGACCTGCGCCAGGTCCGCGTCCCCCTCGGCGTCGTCGGGATCATCTACGAAGCCCGGCCGAACGTCACCGTGGACGCCGCCGCGCTCTGCCTGAAGTCCGGCAACGCGGTGCTGCTGCGCGGCTCCTCCTCCGCGTACTCCTCCAACTCCGCGCTGGTGAAGGTCCTGCGGGACGCGGTCGGCGGCTCCGGCCTGCCCGCCGACGCGGTGCAGCTCGTACCCGGTGAAAGCCGCGATTCCGTACGGGAGTTGATGCGCGCCCGCGGCCTGGTGGACGTGCTCATCCCGCGCGGCGGCGCGTCCCTGATCCGTACGGTCGTCGAGGAGTCCATCGTCCCGGTCATCGAGACCGGTACCGGCAACTGCCATGTCTACGTGGACGCCCAGACCGATCTCGACATGGCCGTCGACATCCTGATCAACTCCAAGGCGCAGCGGCCGAGCGTCTGCAACGCGGCCGAGACACTCCTGGTCCACCAGGACATCGCGGCGGAGTTCCTGCCGCGCGCGCTGGACGCGCTGGCCGAGGCCGGGGTGAAGGTGCACGGCGACGAGCGGGTACTGGAGTACGCCGACGCCACCAAGGCCACGATCGTGGCGGCCACGGCGGAGGACTGGGAGACGGAGTACCTCTCGTACGACATCGCCGCAGCGGTCGTCGACTCGCTGGACGCGGCCGTCGCGCACATCCGGCTCTGGTCCTCCGGGCACACCGAGGCGATCGTCACCACCTCGCAGGCGGCGGCCCGCCGGTTCACCCAGTTGGTCGACTCCACGACGGTCGCCGTGAACGCGTCCACGCGGTTCACGGACGGCGGCCAGTTCGGATTCGGCGCCGAGATCGGAATCTCCACGCAGAAGTTGCACGCGCGCGGCCCGATGGGCCTGCCGGAGCTGACCTCGACGAAGTACATCGTGACAGGGGACGGTCACACTCGGTGATCGGCAAAGGGGCTGTGCGGGGCGTCATCCGGGCAGGGAGAGTTCACGCTCTCTCTGCCCAAACCGCCTGGCCCGGTCTACTCTGAAGGCGTGCCGGACGACGTGGGGGGCAAGCCGTTCCCGGACGGCTGGGAGCCCGACGACGACCGCGGGGGCGCGGACGAGGACTTCGCCTCCGTGGTGTTTGACGAGGACTTCGTACGGGCCGCCGAGATCCATGAGCCGACCGCCGTCGAGCGGCTGCTGGCTGCCGCACAGGCCTTCGCCGGGGCACCCCGTACCGACGGTCTGCTCTCCTTCCATGTCAAGGCGGTCCCGGCCGGCTGGGTTTCCAGCGCCC
>NZ_JBSFMS010000222.1:0-4545 GCF_053599675.1 Streptomyces sp. NPDC000880
TCCCTTTCTTGAGAGACCCCCCGCCCGGCGATTGAGGACAAGGCACAGCCGGCCCGTTGGGGGCCCCGGACGGAGTCTGGGGGAGATTGAGGACACCCCCGAAGGGCGAAAGGGGGGCGGGGCTACTGGCTCCGTCCGCGGCGCAGTTCCCTCATCGTCTCCGCTATCCGAGTCAACTGCACCCGCAGTTCCGGCACATCGCTCGGGCCGCTCCGCCCCCGCTCTGTCTCTATCGCCGTCAGCCGCTTCGCGATCTGCCCCAGCTGCTCCTGCTCACCGGCCAACAGCCGCTCCAACTGGCGGTTCTTGCGGTGCAGATCGAGGAACTCACTTTCGCCCGCAGCACCCAAGGGGCGAAGGGTTTGGTCAGATAGTCCGCGGCCCCCGTCGCATACCCCCGGAACGCATAACCGCTGTCCGCGTCCGTCCCGGTCAGGACCAGTTCGACGTCGGGGTTGCGCTCCAGCGTCTCGATGCCCTCACTGCCGTTCTCCGCGTAAAGCACCGGCATGCCCACCCGGCCCAGCACATGGGTGAGCGCGAAGACATTGCGGATGTCGTCGTCGACGATGAGGACGCGACGGCCCGACAGGATGCGGCCCGCACATGCCCGACTTCCACTCCTCCAGCTTGGTGGTCGTCGGCCAGCCGTCGTCCAGCTCAAGGCGCGGAAGATGTTCGGTGTAGTGCCGCTCCGGGGAGGTCAGCGGCACGTCGTGGATGTCATGGATCTCGTGGATGTCATGGTCGCCGTGCAGAACATGGCCGTCGTAGGAGCCGTCGCTGTCGCCGCCCACCTGGCCGGGGTAGAGGACGGGCACGTACAGCGTGAATGTGGAGCCGCGGCCCGGCTCGCTCTCCGCGATGATGCGGCCGCCGAGCAGCCCCGCGATCCTCCTGAAGTCGCCGTCCCGTAATGCCGTCATCGCGGCCAACAGCGGGCGGAGCTCCGAGACGCGGATCCAGACACCGTCCGCGGGCGCCCGGACAGGCAGCCGGGAGGCCGGCTGGGCGGGAGACAACGCAATATCTTTGTTCACATCCGCCCACTTCGGTGACTCGGCGCTTATGGGCAGGCTCAGTCTGTCACTCTGTCGGTGTCATAAGCGGCGCATTGCCGGAACCGACCAGGAGCCGCACTGTGAGGCCTATTCCGATGCAGCGCGACACCGGGCAACGTTCAACTCCGCTGTACCCACTACGGGACGACGCACGGTCGATTTCCTGCACCAGCCTGCCCGGCAACCCGCTCGCGCCGTCCGCCGCGCGCCGCTTCGTGCGCGCCGCCCTCGCCGACTGGACCAACCTCGGGCTGCTCGCCACCTGCGCTTTTTGCCGGGGGAGCGGAGGGGCGACCGGCTGCTCGCCGGGAAAGCACAGTACGGACCGGCTCGCGGACGACGCCGTGTTGATCGTCAACGAACTCGTCACCAACGCCGTCGTGCACGCGGGCACCACCGTCGAACTCCTCTGCCGCCTCGAGGAGTCGGCCGACAGCGAACCCGCCGCACTGGTGATCGAGGTCTCCGACCACCACCCCGTAAGGGCCGTACGGAACGAACCGCACGACGCGGACCACACCGGCACTCCCGAGTACGGCCGCGGCCTCCACCTCGTCGGCGCGCTCGCCGAGCGCTGGGGCATCACCTATCTCGCCGCCCTCAAGACCGTCTGGGCCCGGCTCCCCGTCGACGGCTGGGACACCTGCCCGGTGCCGGGCGCCGAACCGGCGCTGCAGCGCGGGCTGCGCGCCGCCGAGATCCTCGCCCCCGCGCCGCGACGCATCGTCCGTGAGGACCAGGACTGGGTGAGCCGCGGGGCGCTCTCCTTCCTCGCCGAAGCCTCCGACCTGCTTGCCGGACAGCTCGACGAGGACATGGTCGCGGCGCTCGCCGGGCAGCTGCTGGTGCCGCGGCTCGCCGACTGGTGCGCGATCTGGCTGGACGGCGAGGCCGGGCGCTCGGGCTGGGGGCCGGGCGGCTCGGCGGGGGTGGCGCCGCGGCTCGCCAGGGTCTGGCACAGCGACGAGTCCCGTATGGAGAAGCTGCGCGAGGCCCTGGAAAAGGAGCCGCCGCTGCTGCCCGACAACCCGGGCAAGGGTCCTGTGCCGATCCCCTGGCCCGGCGACGGTGAGCCGGGCACGGGCGAGGGCACGGCCGTCGCCTACCGCCTCGTCGCGGGCGGACGCGGCCTCGGCACGCTGCTCGTGGCACGCCAGGGCCTGGCGCGCGTACCCGACGAAGTGACCGCACTGATCGAGGACTTCGCGCGGCGGGTCGCCCTGGCGATCAGCGCGGCGCGGCAGTACACCCGGCAGGCCACCATCAGCAAGGTCCTCCAGCGCGGGCTGCTGCCCGGCAAGGTCGGCGAGATCCCGGGCGTCGACCGGTTCCTGGTCTACGAGCCGAGTGACGACGGCGTCGCGGGCGGCGACTTCTACGACATCTTTCCGGCCGGCTCCGGTGGCCGCTGGTGCTTCATGCTCGGCGACGTCCAGGGCAGCGGGCCCGAGGCCGCCGTCGTCACCGGCCTCGCCCGGCCGTGGCTGCGGCTGCTCGCCCGCGAGGGATACCAGGTGGGCGAGGTGCTCGACCGGCTGAACGGACTGCTGCTCGACGACGCGATGGAGGCGGCGGAGGCGGCCGCCCTGATGGTCGCGGCGGCGGGCGGGCAGGGCGTGCCGGAGGGACCGCAGGCGCGCTTCTTGTCCCTGCTCTACGGCGAGCTGGTGCGCTCGCCGCACGGCGGTGTGCGGTGCACCATCGCGAGCGCGGGTCATCCGCTGCCGCTGCTGCTGCGTCCCGACGGCACGGTGCGTACGGCGGCGGAGCCGCAGGTGCTGCTCGGGGTCGTCGACGACGTGGCGTACCAGAGCCAGACCTTCGGTCTGGAGCCCGGAGACACGCTGCTCTGCGTCACGGACGGGGTGACCGAGCGGCGCTCCGGGCCGCGGATGTTCGACGACGGCGACGGGCTCGAGCGGGTGCTCGCGGGGTGCGCGGGGCTCACCGCGCAGGGGGTCGCGGAGCGGATCAGGCAGGCGGTGTACGAGTTCGCGGAGACGCCGCCGGGGGACGATCTGGCTCTGCTGGTGCTCCAGGCGCAGTAGCCGTTCGGGCTGACGCACAAGGTGACGGACAATGGGGGGCATGCCTTCCGTACTGCCCGATGGTGAGCCCATGCCCGAGGACGGGGTGCTGCCCGCGTCCGCGCTCCAGGGCGCCGCGGACCGGCCGCTCGCCTTTTACCTGCATGTTCCGTACTGCGCGACGCGCTGCGGCTACTGCGACTTCAACACCTACACGGCGACCGAGCTGCGCGGCTCGGGTGGCGTGCTGGCCTCCCGCGACAACTACGCCGAGACGGTGGCGGAGGAGATCAGGCTGGCCCGCAAGGTGCTGGGCGACGACCCGCGGCAGGTGCGGACGGTGTTCGTCGGGGGCGGTACGCCGACGCTGCTGGCCGCGGGAGATCTCGTACGGATGCTGGATGCCGTACGGGACGAATTCGGGCTCGCTGACGACGCGGAGATCACCACCGAGGCGAATCCGGAGTCGGTGGATCCGGAGTATCTCGCCCGGCTGCGCGCCGGGGGCTTCAACCGGATCTCCTTCGGGATGCAGAGCGCGCGGCAGCACGTACTGAAGGTGCTGGACCGTACGCATACGCCCGGCCGCCCGGAGGCGTGCGTCGCGGAGGCGCGGGAGGCGGGCTTCGGCCATGTGAACCTCGACCTGATCTACGGCACGCCGGGGGAGAGCGACGACGACTGGCGCGCGTCGCTGGCGGCGGCGGTGGCGGCCGGGCCTGACCACATCTCGGCGTACGCGCTGATCGTGGAGGAGGGCACGCAGCTGGCGCGGCGCATCCGCCGGGGCGAGGTCCCGATGACCGACGACGACGTCCACGCGGACCGGTATCTGATCGCGGACTCGGTGCTGCGGGAGGCGGGCTTCGACTGGTACGAGGTCTCCAACTGGGCGACCTCCGCGGCCGGCCGGTGCCTGCACAACGAGCTGTACTGGCGCGGCGCGGACTGGTGGGGCGCCGGCCCCGGCGCGCACAGCCACGTGGGCGGGGTGCGCTGGTGGAACGTGAAGCACCCGGGCGCGTACGCGGCGGCGCTTGCCGACTCCCGCTCGCCGGGCGCGGGCCGCGAACTGCTCTCCCCGGAGGACCGCCGGGTGGAGCGCATCCTGCTGGAACTCCGCCTCCGCGAGGGCTGCCCGCTGGACCTGCTGCGTGCGGACGGCCTTGCGGCGGCGGCCCGGGCGCTGTCGGACGGGCTGCTGGAGCCGGGGCCTTATGCCGACGGGCGTGCGGTTCTCACTCTGCGGGGCCGGCTGCTGGCGGACGCGGTGGTGCGGGACCTGGTGGACTGAGGGCGTGGGGTCGGGGGCTGTTCCCCGACCCGCCCCTTCCCGAACCGGGGCTCCGCCCCGGACCCCCCCCACACCCACGGGGAACCGGCCCCCGGGGACCACCGGGTCCGCGCCCGCCGGCACCCCCCGCCCGGCGCGATAATCCCCGATCCCGGCCGCCACT
>NZ_JBSFMS010000223.1:0-1395 GCF_053599675.1 Streptomyces sp. NPDC000880
ATGCGCGCGCCGGCGAGCGGCTGCACGGCGGCGTACTCCTTACGGATCGACATCAGACCGGGCATCTCATGCTCGGCCAGAGTGATCTCCTTGCGACCGAAGGCGGCGAGGGAAAGGTCGGCCACCTTGAAGTCAGTGGCGGGCTGAGAGGGCATGGGTACTCCTCGTCTTGTGGACGCCCCGGTGTATCTCCACCGTCGCAGGCGATCGGTTCAGGGTGATGTAGTGCAGTCCCGGAGCGCCTTCGTCGAGCAGTCGCTCCGCCATCGCGATCGCATGGTCGACACCGATCCGATGAGCTTCATCAGGCTTGTCCCGAGCAGCGTGCAGCCGCCTGGCCAGGTCGTCCGGGAAGGCCGCGTTGCTGAGTTCGGCGAAGCGGCTGATCTGCCGGTAGTCGGTGGCCGGCATGATCTCGGGAATGATCGGGGTGTCGCACCCCACCGCCGCGGCCAGATCGCGCAGCCGCAGGTAGTACTCGACGTCGAAGAACATCTGGGTGATCGCGTAGTCGGCGCCCGCGCGGCACTTGGCCGCGAAGTGCCTGATGTCGCTGTCCCAGTCCGAAGAGCGGGGGTGCCGCTCGGGGAAGGCGGCGACGCCGACGCTGAAGTCCCCCAACTCCCTTACAAGTTCGACCAGTTCGATCGCGTACGTAAGCCCGTGCGGGTGGGCCACCCAGGCGCCCTTCGGGTCGCCGGGCGGGTCGCCGCGCAGGGCGAGGACGTCCCGGATGCCGGCGTCCGCGTACTGGCCGATGATGTGCCGCAGTTCGGCAACCGAGTGCCCGACCGCCGTCAGATGGGCGACCGGGCGCAGGGTGGTCTGTGCGGCGATCTTCTTCGTCACGGCGACCGTCCGGTCCCGGGAGGATCCCCCCGCGCCGTACGTCACCGAGACGAAGGCCGGCGACAGCGCCTCGATACGGCGGACGGCGTCCCAGAGGCGCTCTTCGCCGGCATCGGTCTTGGGCGGGAAGAACTCGAAGGAGTACGAACGCTCCCCCGCCGCCAGAACGTCCCGTAGATCACGGACGGCTGTCATGGGCGGCCGCCTCCCGCGTTGAAGTACTTCGCTTCGGGGTGGTGGATGACGATGGCGTCGGTGGACTGCTCGGGGTGGAGCTGGAACTCCTCGGAGAGCTGGACACCGATCCGCTCCGGCTGCAGCAGCTCGGCGATCTTCGCCCGGTCCTCCAGATCCGGGCACGCTCCGTAACCGAGCGAGAAGCGCGCGCCACGGTACTTGAGCGCGAACATGTCTTCCACGTCGGCCGGGTCCTCGCCCGCGAAGCCGAGCTCGGTACGCACCCGGGCGTGCCAGTACTCGGCGAGCGCCTCGGCCAACTGCACCGACAGGCCATGCAGTTCGAGATAGTCGCGGTACGAGTCCGAC
>NZ_JBSFMS010000223.1:1494-3140 GCF_053599675.1 Streptomyces sp. NPDC000880
GCCGCCTCCAGGAGGTTCCTGGTGTGCAGCTGGTCCAGCCAGCCACGCAGCCGCGGCCGGCCCTCGGTCTCCACCAGCTCCTCATACGTCGGGCCGTCACCGGCCCGGGCCTGCTTGAGGCCCCACTGGCCCTTGAACAGCGCACCCTCGTCCAGCCAGGACGCGTACTCCTTCAACTGGATACCCTTGATGACCCGGGTACCCCAGAACGGCGGCCGCGGCACCGGATTATCGATCGCCACATCCGAGCGGACCGCACCCTCCGGCTCCTCGACCTCCAGCACCGCGGTGTCACGCCTGGCCACCCGCCGCTGCTTCAACTCCGGCAGAACAGCCCCGGGAACACCCCGCTTGACCGCGATCAACGCGTCCATCAAACGCAAACCCTCGAACGCGTCACGCGCGTACCGGACTTCACCCTCGTAGATCTCGTGCAGATCCTGCTCGACATACGCCCGCGTCAACGCCGCCCCACCAAGGATCACCGGATAGTCGGCGGCCAGCTTGCGCTGGTTCAGCTCCTGAAGGTTCTCCTTCATGATCACCGTGGACTTCACCAGCAGACCCGACATACCGATCACATCCGCCCGGTGCTCCTCAGCCGCCTCCAAAATCGCCGAAACCGGCTGCTTGATACCAAGGTTGACGACGTTGTAGCCGTTGTTCGACAGGATGATGTCGACAAGGTTCTTCCCGATGTCATGAACGTCACCACGGACCGTCGCCAGCACAATCGTGCCCTTGCCCTCCACATCCGACTTCTCCATATGCGGCTCGAGACAGGCCACCGCGTTCTTCATCACCTCGGCAGACTGCAGCACGAACGGCAGCTGCATCTGACCCGACCCGAACAACTCACCAACAACCTTCATCCCGCCCAGGAGAATGTCGTTGACGATCTCCAGAGCCGGGCGGGTCCGGAGCGCCTCGTCGAGGTCAGCCTCCAAGCCGTTCTTCTCGCCGTCGATGATCCGGCGCTTGAGCCGCTCCTCCAGCGGCAGGGCCAGGAGCTCCTCCGCCTTGCCCGCCTTCATCGACTTCATGTTCACGCCCTCGAAGAGCGCCATGAGCTTCTGCAGCGGGTCGTAACCCTCAGCACGCCGGTCATAGATCAGATCAAGTGCGACCTTGACCTGCTCCTCCTCCAGACGGGCGATCGGCAGAATCTTCGACGCATGCACAATCGCCGAGTCCAGACCCGCCTTGACACACTCGTCCAGGAACACGGAGTTCAGCACGACCCGGGCAGCCGGATTGAGACCGAAAGAAATATTCGACAAACCCAGCGTGGTCTGCACATCCGGACGGCGACGCTTGAGCTCACGGATCGCCTCGATCGTCGCGATGCCGTCCTTGCGCGACTCCTCCTGCCCGGTGCAGATCGTGAACGTCAGCGCGTCGATGAGAATGTCGGACTCCAGCACACCCCAGTTCCCGGTCAGATCGTCAATGATCCGCTCAGCGATCGCAACCTTGTTCCCGACGGTGCGGGCCTGGCCCTCCTCATCGATCGTCAGCGCGATGAGCGCCGCGCCATGCTCGACGGCCAGCTCGGTGACCTTCGCGAACCGTGACTCGGGCCCGTCCCCGTCCTCGTAGTTGACCGAGTTGATGACCGCACGGCCACCCAGCTTCTCCAGCCCCGC
>NZ_JBSFMS010000223.1:3237-4501 GCF_053599675.1 Streptomyces sp. NPDC000880
GAAGGACGTCGACTTCCGTCGAGTCCAGCACAATCGGCAGAGTCGACGCGGTAGCGAACCGGCCCGCCAGCTCCTCCATATCGGCCACGCCGTCCCGGCCGACATAATCCACGCACAGATCGAGCATGTGCGCACCCTCACGGATCTGATCCCGCGCCATCTCCACACAATCGTCCCAGCGGCCCTCCAGCATCGCCTCACGGAACTTCCTCGACCCGTTCGCGTTCGTACGCTCACCGATCGCCATGAACGAGGTGTCCTGGCGGAACGGCACCGTCTGGTACAGCGACGCCGCACCCGCCTCCGGACGCGGCTCACGCGGGGCCGGAGCCAGACCACGCACCCGCTCCACGACCCGCCGCAGATGCTCCGGCGTCGTACCACAACAGCCACCCACCAGCGACAGCCCGTACTCGCGAACGAACGTCTCCTGCGCGTCCGCAAGCTCGCCCGCCGAGAGCGGATAATGCGCGCCGTTCTTTCCCAGGACCGGCAGCCCCGCGTTCGGCATGCAGGACAGCGGAATACGGGAGTGCCGGGCCAGATAACGCAGGTGCTCGCTCATCTCGGCCGGGCCAGTGGCGCAGTTCAGACCGATCATGTCGATACCCAGCGGCTCCAGCGCAGTCAAAGCAGCGCCGATCTCCGAGCCAAGCAGCATCGTCCCGGTCGTCTCCACCGTCACCGAGCAGATCACAGGAAGATTGATACCGGTCGCGTCCAGGGCCCGACGGGCACCCAGGACCGCAGCCTTGGTCTGCAGCAGATCCTGAGTCGTCTCGACCAGCAGCGCGTCCGCGCCACCCGCGATCATGCCCTCCGCGTTCCGCTGAAACGCGTCCCGCAACTTCACATACGGCGCATGGCCCAAAGTGGGGAGCTTGGTACCCGGCCCCATCGAACCCAGCACCCACCGCTGCTGCCCCGTCGACACCGTGAACTCGTCCGCCACCTCACGCGCGATCCGCGCCCCGGACTCGGACAGCTCAAAAACCCGCTCGGGAATGTCGTACTCCCCCAGCGCCGCGAAGTTCGCACCGAACGTATTCGTCTCAACACAGTCGACACCGACCTCGAAATAGGCCTCATGAACCGACCGCACAATGTCCGGACGCGTCACATTCAAGATCTCGTTACAACCCTCGAGATTCTCAAAGTCCTCAAGCGTCGGATCCTGCGCCTGAAGCATCGTGCCCATCGCCCCGTCAGCCACCACCACACGGGTAGCAAAGGCCTCACGCAAGGCTTCGATTCGGGTCCGGCT
>NZ_JBSFMS010000224.1:0-4498 GCF_053599675.1 Streptomyces sp. NPDC000880
GCGGATACCACCTGCCCATCCACGGCCACCGACCCGAAACCGGCTCAGAAACCGGTCAGAAGATCACTCTCAAACCACGCCGGTGGATCGAGGCTAAGGCCGACCCGGTGGGCGGGGTGACGCCAGATGCCCGCGTGCGGGGGTAGCCACTTCGCTCAGTGCCGCGTCTATCCACGCTCCGGCTGCGGTGTTGGTCAGGACGTCGGCCATCCGTTCGGTGAGGGCAAACGCGCAGGTGCGTTCCCAGATTGGGCGTACAGCAAGATCGGCGGGCGGCTGCCAGTCCAGTGCGTGGTCGGGCAGGTCAGGGAAGTGCTTATGCGCCTCCTTAGCGGCATCCGGGATCCCGGAATTCACGAGGTGGTCCATCGCCGTGGTCACGTTCCCGACGGCCATGTGGAGCCGGGCAAGAAGCTGCTCCGCCTCGCGTTCGTTTCCCCAGCTGCCCAGTGCCACCGCCCGCCTCCGGTACTGCAGCAGGTCCTGGCGGGCCCCGTGGTACTTCTCGCGCAGCAGGTCGAACATCGCGGAGGCACGTGGGTTGGACGTCGTTGGGAGCACGCTGTCGCTGCTGGCCTGCCGCAGGACGCGCTCGAAGGCGTGGACGTCAAGGATCTTGGAACGCTCCTGCGTTGTCGTGGCATGGCGGCTGAGTACCAGGCGCTGGGCCGCGAGCCACTCCTCGGCGTCCCGGTGGGTGCGGGCGGCGAGTGCGTGTCGACAGCGTCGTAGTAGCCGTCCACAGCACCTGCCCCGTCGCCATTGATCACCAGGTAGCGGGCACGCCGCGCAGCGAGCAGACCGCGCACTGCGAGGGGTAGGTGTGGCGTGCCGTACGGTGTAGTTCGCGCCATGCTGTACCGGTGGCGTCGGTGTCGGCGAGGCAGGCGCGTGTAGCCGTGCCGTGTCCAGATGCCCGGGCGTCCCGGCTTCGGCGATTGCCTCGAGAACGTGTGCTCGCTGTGTCACCAGCTCCGGCCGGCGGGCTGCCGTCGCGTGTTCGGCGAACAGGGCTGCCGCGAGCTGCA
The DNA here is from genome assembly GCF_053599675.1 of Streptomyces sp. NPDC000880. NCBI lineage: Bacteria > Bacillati > Actinomycetota > Actinomycetes > Kitasatosporales > Streptomycetaceae > Streptomyces > Streptomyces sp. NPDC000880. The sequence goes on from NZ_JBSFMS010000224.1 coordinate 1,029, forward strand.
CGCTGGGGTCGTCGGGAGCCTGCTGGTCGAGAATGTCCGTGACGTCGTCGAGCGTGACGTGGTGCTCGAACTCGAACTCGGCGAGACATCCGAAGGTGTTGATGCTGCGGGTCAGGGCGTCGTCGGCCTCGACCTGCTCGTCAGCCAGCCGGACGATGACCTGGCGCGCCTGGAAGACCGGTCCGTCCCTCTACCGAAGGCCGGCGGACCGCGCGTAGTCCCTCCGCTTGTCTCTCCGGGGCCTCTATTGAGTGCGCTGCCTGCCACAAGGGCGGGCATCTGCGTGCGGGCCCGGCATCCCCGCCGCCACCTTCCTCAAGATGCCTCAACACTCGTAGGCACCTGGATTAGACAAGAACGCGGCCACCAGTCCCGTGTCTACTGCTGCACGAGAGATGGGAAGCACTGACAGCTTCCATCCAGCCAGAGCCCCCGCCCGCATGCCATGGAAGGCGGTCTCGATGACCATCCTTAAGGCGGACCAGTACGAGTGAGCAGCATTCGCTCAAACTGAGCAACGGCACTAGCGATCATCGCCAACGACACAAAACTGCAGATCAGATGCCGCGATCTCGGCGCTGTAGAGCGTAGGACGGAAGCCCCTTCCACTCACTCCCTCACCACAAGAGCTCGCTAAAGATGAGCAACTCGAGGTCACAGCACTAGGAATTGCTCACCCACCTCGGTCCACGACAGCAAGGAGCAGCTGGACGCCGAAGGGATGGTCTGGGAGCCGGGAGACGAAGCCTGGGAGACCAAGCTCGCCGCGCTCCGCTCGTACCGACGTGCACACGGGCACATGGCACCCCGGCAGGACGCCGTATGGGGCGAGGGAAACAACGAGCTCGTGCCCATCGGCCAGCTGATGGCCAACGTGCGGAGGAAGGGCGGACTCGGTAAAGACGCGGAGCGGCCCGAGGAACGCGCGGAGCAGCTCACCGCCATCGATGAGGACTGGAACTGCCCCTGGCCGCTGGACTGGCAGCGGCACCACCGCGTGCTCGCCGACCTGGTCGACGCCGACGGCGTGCTGCCCGAGATTCAGCCCGGGGTGCTGTTCGAGGGTGATGATCTGGGGCGCTGGCGGCAGCGGCAGGCAACTGGGCGCAGCTCTCCACCGAGCAGCCTCGTACCGGCCAGCAGCATGTTCCAAGAGCTTCTGCAGGCCCTGGACACGACTGCTTGGGCCGCAGTCCTGACAGGGCAGGAATCCGCATCAGCGGACGGAACAACCAGACACCGGATGACCAGCACGAACACCGAACCGTGGTACCGATCGGCAACACACTGGCTCTGGCGATTCGTCAAAAACACCAGCACGAAACCCGCAACCGCTGCCAGCAGCACGACACCAGCCGTCACCATCCCGACCAGGGACAACACCACTCCGGGGCCACTGACACATCAACACCGAAGAAACACCGACAAACCGATGCACATCATCAGTCGTCGACAAGAACGGGGCTCCCGTGGGCACCAGCGTCCTGCTGACTTCTGACGAGCCTCCACCCGGCCAGGACCGGAGCCAGATGAATCAATGAGTATCACCACGCTGCCTGATCTCGTGGGGTCGCCGCAGATCACAGGACTGAATCGCATTTTCGAGCGGCCGCACGGTCGGCCTATGCTTGCCGTCATGAGCCGTTGGGAGGAGCTGACCGGGGGGACGTCCGGGGAGGACTACGCCGCGCGATTCGCGGCCCTGGCCGGTAGCGGGAAAGACATGCACGGCGAGGCGCGGTTCTGCGCGGCGCTCGTGCCTGCCGGAGCGCGGGTGCTGGACGCCGGGTGCGGTACCGGACGGGTCATGATCCGGCTCGCGGAGCTCGGGTACGACTGTGTCGGGGTGGATCTTGATGCGTCCATGCTGGCGGTGGCGCGGAAGGAGGCGCCAGGACTGCCCTGGTTCCAGGCCGATCTGGCCGGATTCGACCCGGCCGTGCTCGGTATCGCCGCGGACTTCGATCTCGTGGTCGCCGCAGGCAACATCTTCCCGCTACTCGCCCGTGGCACCGAGGCCGCAGTGGTCGGGCGCCTGACCGCGGCCCTGCGCCCGGGCGGTCTGATCGTCGCCGGCTTCGGCCTGGACGAGGCCCACCTGCCGGTGCCGCCCAGCATCACTCTGCCGGAGTACGACGCCTGCTGCGCCGCGGCCGGCCTCACCTTCATCGACCGCTTCGCCACCTGGGACGCCGACCCTTACGACGACGGCGGCTATGCCGTCAGCGTCCACCGCCGGTGAGGTTCAGTGCGTGACTTTCGGCACCCTACAGGCCCGGCGAGCCGGGCCGGCCGTGCCTCGAACAGGACGAACCGGACGGTGTCGGCGTGCCGTTCCGCGGCGGCGGACCTGCGCTGGGAGGCGCAGGGCACTGTTACTCGCCTTGCAGGAGTCGGGCCAGCTCGCCGTCGACGTCGACTGCCCGGTGTCGACCGCCGTCTCGATCCAGTCGAGCGTCGCTGCCGAGCTGCCGGTCGCGCAGGCCCGGGACGGCCCGGCCGGCCGCTGCGACGAATGCGTGGCAGGCGGTGACCAGGTCCAAGAACTCCACGAGGTGGTCGATCTCGTGGTGGATCAGGCGGGCCAGCCCGCGCTGGTAGACCGTGGTCACCTTGGTTGGTGGTCTCCACCGTGATTCGCAGCGGTCGGGGGGACCAGGCCGCGGACGTCGAAGAAGCTCAGGCCCCCCTCGTACTGTTCGTCCATCTCGTCGGAGCGGGCGGTGATGCTCGGGTTGAGCAAGACGATTGAGGCCTCAAGCGGCCGGGCGAGGCCACTCCTGCACGCCGCCGCCCTCTACCACCACGGCGACGGCCACCCACCCGAGACCGCTCTCTACCCCCTTATCACCGCCCGGAACGGCACCGACTCACCACCTGCGCCGAGCTGGTTCACCTACGCCTCCCCCAGCTGACCAGCGCAAACAGCAAGCCGTGATACCGATCGCCACCACAATGACCTGGCAATCCGTCAAAAATGTCAGCGCGACATCGGCAACCACTGTCAGCCGCACAACACCAGCCAGCCCCGGCCTGACCAAGGCCGCCCCCACCCTGAATCACTGACACACCGACGCTGAATCTCCACCGACAAACCGACGCACATCATCACCCGACCGACTCAACCCGGGACCCATGCGGGCACCCCCCGGGAGCGCTTCGAGCGACTACAGACTCGGCGCCACCTACACCCGCAACTTCAGCAACACCCTTCAGTACCCAATCGGCACTACAACTTCAGTAAAAAGCCCACACTCCGCAAACCGCCCGGCCAGCAGACACAACATCCGCTGCAATCCAAACGCCAACCCACTGAAGAAAAACCGCCGAACATCACCCAGGCCGGATCGGCGAGGGTGCCCAGGAGCTCGGGTGGGGTCTATCAGGAATTAGGTGTGATTCGTCTGTTTGGCCTACGGGTCTTTCGGTGGGCTGATCGGCCTACACTCGTCCGGCCGTAAGGCGGCCGT
>NZ_JBSFMS010000225.1:0-1805 GCF_053599675.1 Streptomyces sp. NPDC000880
TTTCCCTCCCCGCCGCTCTTCCGATCTGATCTCCCCGGCCGGCTCGATGGCGACACGTGCCGATTCGCGGAAGCGCGGCCAGCCCGTAACGCGGTCCGGCCCGCCGCGGATCTGTCTGCGGCGGGCCGGACCGAGGAGAGACGAGGGAGCTGTCAGCCGATCTCGGCCCCGAACGCGCTCAGCGCTTCCGGCACCGGCTGGAAGAAGGTCTCGCCGCCCGAGGAGCAGTCGCCGCTGCCGCCCGAGGTCAGACCGATCGCGGTGTCGCCCGCAAAGAGCGAGCCGCCACTGTCGCCCGGCTCGGCGCAGACCGTGGTCTGGATGAGGCCGTTGACGATGTCGCCGCTGCCGTAGTTCACCGTGGCGTCGAGCCCGGTGACCTCACCGTCGTGCACCTGGGTGGTGGAGCCGCTGCGCTGCACCTGCATGCCGACAGTCGCCTCACCCGCCTTGGTGATCGCCTGCGAGCTGCCGTTGTAGAGGTTGACCTCGCTCGGGTGCTCGGTGCTGCCGCTGTATTTGACGAGCGCGAAGTCGTTCTCGGGGAACTGCGAGTCGACCATCGAGCCGATCGCCGCGCCGCCCGCCGAGTCGGACCACTCGCTGCCGGCCTGCCCGCAGTGTCCGGCGGTGATGAAGTGCGGCTCGCCGTCCTTGACCACGTTGAAGCCGAGCGAACAGCGTCCGCCGCCGGAGTGGATGGCGTCGCCGCCCGCGATCAGGGGCTTGAACTCCCCGGCGGACTTCTTCAGTTCGGCCTTGCCGCCCAAGCCCTTGACGACCTGGCTGAGCTTGTCCCACGCCGCGCCCTTGACCGTACGGTCGGCAGTGACGACGACCCTGTTGGTGACCGGGTCGACGGCCCAGGAGGTGCCGGGGATGGTCGCCTTGACGGTGAGGGTCTGCCGGGCGGACTTCAGCTCGGCGAGGGTGTTCTCCACGATTCTGGCCTTGCCGCCCGCCTTGCGCACGGTCTCGGCGGCCGCCTCGTCGACGACGTTCACCACGAGGGACTTGGCGTCGGCGTCGTAGTACGTGCCGGCCGCGTCGGTGCCCAGGTCCTTGCTGAGGGTGGAAGCAAGGTTTCCGGCCGCTACCGCGGACAGCGTCTTGGCGACGAACTGGTCAGTGTCGTCACTGGCGTTCGCACTCTGGAAGGTGACGCCCGCGGCTACCAGTGCGACGACCGCGCCGCCTGCGATCGCCGCTTTCCTTTTGGGTATGCGTCGGTGCTTCAAGATCGACCTCCTGTGGGGGCCGTGTCCGGGCAAGTGGGGTGCCAGGAAACGGAGGATGAGGCGCCCACTATTCCGATACCGACTGGTAGCACACAAGGTCGACTTCAGGACGCGCACACGACAACACGACTGCGTTCACAGGGCCTTCACGGGAAGCGTCCCCACTGGTCGGTTTCGTTTGCGAACACCGCGTGCAACCAGGCCATGGGCGGCGCGTAAGGACTAGGAGCGTGGGTCGGTAACGAGCAAGCGGCTTCGTTGCTGTGACCGGCGGATCGGTTGCGGCGGCCCTGTCCGGGCCTGTGGGGCTCTGGCGGGGCCGTGTCGGCCGGGTGTCCGGCCAGCAGGGCTCGTCACGTGGCCGGGGAGGCCCGGCCGGTCAGCCGGCCAGGGCGGCGATCCCTGCCGTCCCTGCGTGCCGGAAGATCTTGCGGAGGTTGTGGCAGGCGGCCAGCAGACGCCACTCGCCGCAGGCGCCGTCTTCGCCGCGCAGGAGGAGCTGGCGGCCGTTCTGGCAGGTCATGATCTGTCCGAAGACGGGTTCGATGATGGCTTTGCGGCGGTTGT
>NZ_JBSFMS010000225.1:1904-4347 GCF_053599675.1 Streptomyces sp. NPDC000880
AGGCGCCGTCTTCGCCGCGCAGGAGGAGCTGGCGGCCGTTCTGGCAGGTCATGATCTGTCCGAAGACGGGTTCGATGATGGCTTTGCGGCGGTTGTAGGCGGCTCGTCCGGGCTTGGTCCGCAGCTTGCGGGCCATGCGCTCCTTCAAGGTCGCGTGCTTGGGGATGCGTCCGCGAGGTGCGGGTGGGACCTGCTCGTCGTGGGCGAGGCGGCCGGTGGCCATGAATGTATCGGTTCCGCAGGCGAGTTGGCGGTCCCGGGCGGCTTCGAGGTTGTTTTCGGAGCAGTATCCGGCGTCGGCCAGGGCCTGCTTGGGGTGGGTGCCGGTGTTCGCCGCGGACTGCTCCAGCATGGTGGTGTAGTTCAGCGACGACGGCTTGGGCGTTGTAGGCCTGGATGTAAGCGTCGTCGCTGTTCTTCATGATCCGCGAGTCGGGGTCGGTGAAGTTCGCCTGGGCCTTCGGCTTCGGGCGGGCCTTGGCGGCGGCCTTCTCCCCGGCGTCGGTGACGGCCTGCTCGTCGGCTGTGCCCTTGCGCTGCTGGCGGCGGCGTTCTTTGTCCTCGGCGTGGCGGCGGGCCTTTTCGGCGGCCTCGGCCTCGATCTGGGCGCGGGCGGCCTGCAGGCGCGCGAGGCGCTTCTCGCGGCGGTCCAGTTCGGCGGGCAGGTCGGTGTCCTTGCCGTCCGGGCCGAAGGCCTGGTCCTCGGCGGCGTCGGTGGCCTCGGCGTCGGTGAGCAGGGCGGTGGCCTTGGCCTCCAGCTCGGCGATCTCGGCCTCGATCCGTTCTTCCTTGTCGATCAGGCGACCGTAGCTCATCGCCTTGTGCTTGGAGGCGTTTGCTTTGAGCTTGGTGCCGTCCAGGGCGACGCGGCCCATCTTGACCATGCCGAGCTTGGTCGCGAGGTGCAGCGACTGGGTGAACAGGTCGGCCAGGGCGTTGAGGTGACGGCGGCGGAACCGGGCGATCGAGCGGAAGTCCGGGGCCTGGTCGGCGGCCAGGAACCGGAACGCCACGTCGTCGGCGCATTTGCGCTCGATCGCCCGGGAGGAGCGGACACCGGTGGTGTAGCCGTAAATCAGCAGGCGCACCATCAGCCGGGGGTCATAGGGCGGGTGGCCGCGCTTCTCGGTGTAGTCGGCCAGGATCGGGGAGAGGTCGAGTACCTCGTCGACCAGGTCTGCGACGAACCGGGCGAGGTGGTCCTCGGGCAGCCAGTCGTCCAGCGAGGGAGGCAGCAGCAGGACCTGGTGCGGGTCGAACGCCCGGAACGTCTTGTCCACCGCCGCCGGACGGCCCTGCCGCCGCTTCGCCTCGACCGGCTCGACCTCGAACAGCCCATCCCCACCACGCATACCGGGATCATCCCGCACGAAAGATCACGAGACGCAGGCGGGTTGCCCATTACTGAGATACGCCCCTAGCTGACCTGCTGCAATGCCCAGTAGTGCGGCTCGATGGGGGCCTGCCGCACCGCGAGTCGACCGTTTACGCCGGGATCGTCCACCACCTTGCCCCACGATTTGGAACGGTCGCCGGGGGTGTGCTCGATGTCGGCCCACACCACGCTGCCGGGCCCGGCGGAGCCGTAAAAGACGGTCCACTCGGCGTACTTGTCAGCGCAGTTGCTGATGACCACCACGTGGTAAGCGTCATTCACCCTCAGGCATGAGCGTGGGTTCGAGCCCGCCGCGGAGACTTCCATTGTTCCGTTGGGGCGTTGCCGTACCTGCCAGTTCGCCGAGTGTGACGCGTTGTCCGTGCAGGCGCCCAGCGATACCGGGCCGTTCGTTTTGGGCCAGACCAGGCACTTGCCGTCCGTGAAAGCCGCGAACCGGTAGACCCCGTCGACGAGCGGGGCGGCGTGGGCGGGTTGCACGAGTGCCGCAGCGGCCGCAGCCGTGGCGGCCATGACGGCGATGACGCGTGAACGCATGGGATGGGACTCCTCGAACAGCCGTGGTCGAGCCGATCGCACGGCACAGACGTGGTCGATGCACATTCCGCCGGAGACGGCGGCGGCACCGATCCTGGAACACCGGCCCGCCCGGTAGCAGCCTGCGGTGGCCGCTGTCACTCGCCTGGCTGAGCCGCATCACCCGATGGCGTGGCGGCTCGGGGCTGTGGTCTCGTCGATGAGAACCCCATGAACACAGTCCCGCGGGAGCGGGCATACGCCGTGGACGTGGCTCGACGGTGTCCGCCGGGCACGCCGAACCATCTTGCGTCGGACGCGTTTTGCGGCGCCAATATTCTTACCGGATCGCTGACCCGGAGCCGGTGATGCGCACCCCTACCGTGCAGGCATGCTCACCATGCGCTGGATGCGGCGTTTGCTGGCCCTCGCGAGGCCTCCACTCCCCGACGCCACCACGCATACCGAGATCATCCCGCACCAATGATCACGAACGCAGGCGGGTTGCCGGTTACTGAGACACGCTCCTAG
>NZ_JBSFMS010000226.1:0-4238 GCF_053599675.1 Streptomyces sp. NPDC000880
GCTCGAATTTGAGCCCGTGAGGCGTTTGAGGACACTCCCCCTACGCCAGGGCGTGGGGGGAGTACCGGGGTCTGGGGGCTTGCCCCCAGTTCGGGAAGGGGCGGGGTGGGGAAAGAACCCCCGGTCACACCCCCGGCGTCGTCACGAAGTCGATCAGCTCCTCCACCCGCCCCAGCAGCTCCGGCTCCAGGTCCTTGTACGACCGCACCCCCGACAGGATCCGCTGCCAGGCCGCTCCCGTGTTGTCCGGCCAGCCCAGAGCGCGGCAGACGCCCGTCTTCCAGTCCTGGCCGCGCGGGACCGTCGGCCAGGCGCGGATGCCCACCGAGGACGGCTTCACCGCCTCCCACACGTCGATGTACGGGTGGCCCACCACCAGGGCGTGGGCGCTGGAGATCTCGGACACGATGCGGGACTCCTTCGAGCCCGGGACCAGGTGGTCCACCAGCACCCCCAGGCGCGCGTCCGGGCCCGGGGCGAAGTCCGCGACGATCGAGGGGAGGTCGTCGATGCCCTCCAGGTACTCGACCACCACTCCCTCGATCCGAAGGTCGTCGCCCCAGACCTTCTCCACGAGCTCGGCGTCGTGGCGGCCCTCCACGTAGATGCGCCCGGCGCGGGCGACCCGCGCGCGGGCGCCGGGAACCGCGAGGGAGCCCGAGGCCGTACGTGCCGGGCGGCCCGCGGACGGCGACGTCGGGCGGACCAGGGTGACGACGCGGCCTTCCAGCAGGAAGCCCCGCGGGGCCAGTGGGAACACCCGGTGTTTGCCGAAGCGGTCCTCCAGGGTCACAGTCCCCGCCTCGCAGCGGATCACCGCGCCGCAGAAGCCCGTGCCGACCTCCTCCACGACCAGGTCCGGGTCGGCGGGGACCTCGGGAGCCGGCTGCTGCTTCTTCCAAGGTGGCGTCAGATCGGGGCTGTAGCTGCGCATTCGGCAGACGCTACGACACCCCGAAGCGCGCCGCCAGCACGTCGCGTTGGGCGCGTACGAACGCCGCGTCGACCACCGCCCCGTGCCCCGGCACGTACACCGCGTCCTCGCCGCCCAGGGACAGCAGCCGGTCGAGCGCGGCCGGCCAGCGGGACGGGATCGCGTCCGGGCCCGCCTGGGGTTCCCCCGACTCCTCGACCAGGTCGCCGCAGAACACCACCTCCGTGCTGCCCGGCACCAGGACCGCCAGATCGTGGCCCGAATGTCCTGGGCCCACATTCGCCAGCAGCACCTGGCGGCCGCCGAGCTCCAGCGTCCACTCCCCGCACACCATGTGGTGCGGCACCACCAGCACGTCGACCGCCTGGGCCGCGTCGTCGGCGGCCACCCCTTCGCGTACCGCCGAGCCGCGGATCTCCTCCCGCTCCCGCTTCATCAGGTCGGCCACACCGACCGCGCCGTACACCTCCGCCCCCGCGAACGCCGCCGTCCCCAGCACATGGTCGAAGTGGGGGTGGCTCAGTGCGATATGCGTCACGCGGCGGCCCAGCAGGGCCTGCGCCTGGGTGCGGAGCTCGGCGCCCTCGCGGAGCGTGGAGCCCGTGTCGTACATGAGGACACCGCTCTCACCGGCTATCAGACCCACAGTCGCGTCCCAGACCGGCATCCGCCGGCGGCCCACCCCGTCGCCCAGCTGCTCCCAGCCGAACTCTTCCCAACCGACGTCCATACCGGGACGCTATCGGCAAACGACCAGCGATGTCGCACGGTAGCGTGGTCGGCCGCCCTTGCTAGGGGCGTACCCCACGGCCGTACACTGGCAAGGGGAAAGTCTGGCACTCGTACGCATCGAGTGCCAAGCAGGCGCCAAGGGACCAGAGCTGGAGGTGTGCGCGGTGCTCAGCGAACGCAGACTCGAGGTGCTGCGTGCCATCGTCCAGGACTATGTCGGCACCGAGGAGCCTGTCGGCTCCAAGGCACTAACCGAGCGTCATAAGCTCGGCGTCTCACCGGCCACTGTCCGCAACGACATGGCGGTGCTGGAGGAGGAAGGGTTCATCGCCCAGCCGCACACCAGCGCCGGCCGCATCCCGACGGACAAGGGCTACCGGCTCTTTGTCGACAAGCTGGCGGGTGTCAAGCCGATGTCGTCGCCCGAGCGCCGCGCCATCCAGAACTTCCTGGACGGAGCCGTCGACCTCGACGACGTCGTGGGCCGTACGGTACGGCTGCTGGCGCAGCTGACCCGGCAGGTCGCCGTCGTCCAGTACCCCTCGCTGACCCGGTCCACCGTCCGGCATGTGGAGCTCCTCTCCCTCGCGCCCGCCCGGCTGATGCTGGTGCTGATCACGGACACCGGACGGGTCGAGCAGCGCATGATCGACTGTCCCGCGCCGGTCGGTGACACCTCGCTCGCGGACCTGCGGGCCCGGCTCAACAGCCGGGTCGTCGGGCGCCGCTTCGCGGATGTGCCGCAGCTGGTGCAGGACCTGCCCGATTCCTTCGAGCCGGAGGACCGCGGCACTGTCTCCACAGTGCTCGCGACCCTGCTCGAGACCCTGGTCGAGGAGACCGAGGAGCGGCTGATGATCGGCGGCACCGCCAATCTGACGCGCTTCGGGCACGACTTCCCTCTGACGATCAGGCCGGTGCTGGAGGCTCTCGAGGAGCATGTGGTGCTCCTCAAGCTGCTCGGCGAGGCCAAGGAATCGGGCGGCATGGGCATGACCGTACGGATCGGTCATGAGAACGCTCATGAGGGCCTCAACTCCACGTCCGTGGTCGCGGTCGGCTACGGTTCGGGCGACGAGGCAGTTGCCAAACTCGGCGTGGTCGGACCGACCCGCATGGACTACCCCGGAACGATGGGAGCGGTACGCGCAGTGGCACGTTACGTCGGACAGATCCTGGCGGAGTCGTAAGTGGCCACGGACTACTACGCCGTACTCGGCGTGCGCCGCGACGCATCGCAGGACGAGATCAAGAAGGCCTTCCGCCGCCTTGCGCGCGAACTCCACCCGGATGTGAATCCGGATCCGAAGACGCAGGAGCGCTTCAAGGAGATCAACGCGGCCTACGAGGTGCTGTCGGACCCGCAGAAGAAGCAGGTCTACGACCTCGGCGGGGACCCGCTGTCGCAGGCGGGCGGCGCAGGAGCGGGCGGCTTCGGAGCCGGTGGCTTCGGGAACTTCTCGGACATCATGGACGCGTTCTTCGGTACGGCGTCGCAGCGCGGGCCGAGGTCGCGTACGCGGCGCGGCCAGGACGCGATGATCCGGCTGGAGATCGACCTCAACGAGGCGGCCTTCGGTACGACCAAGGACATCCAGGTCGACACGGCGGTCGTCTGCACGACCTGCTCCGGTGAGGGCGCGGCGCCGGGCACCTCGGCGCAGACCTGCGACATGTGCCGCGGCCGTGGTGAGGTCTCGCAGGTGACGCGGTCCTTCCTGGGCCAGGTCATGACCTCGCGGCCGTGCCCCCAGTGCCAGGGCTTCGGCACGGTGGTGCCGACGCCGTGCCCGGAGTGCGCCGGCGACGGCCGTATCCGGTCCCGTCGCACGCTGACGGTGAAGATCCCGGCCGGCGTCGACAACGGCACGCGCATCCAGCTCGCCGGTGAGGGCGAGGTCGGCCCCGGTGGCGGCCCCGCGGGTGATCTGTACGTCGAGATCCACGAGCTGGCGCATCCGGTCTTCCAGCGGCGCGGCGACGATCTGCACTGCACGGTGACCATCCCGATGACGGCGGCGGCGCTGGGCACGAAGTGCCCGCTGGAGACGCTGGACGGGATGGAGGAGGTCGACATCCGCCCGGGTACGCAGTCGGGACAGTCGATCCCGCTGCACGGGCGCGGCATCACGCACCTGCGGGGCGGGGGCCGCGGTGACCTGATCGTGCACGTCGAGGTGATGACCCCGACGAAGATGGACGCGGAGCAGGAGCGGCTGCTGCGGGACCTGGCGAAGCTGCGCGGGGAGGAGCGGCCGACGGGCCAGTTCCAGCCGGGCCAGCAGGGTCTGTTCTCCCGCCTGAAGGACGCGTTCAACGGGCGGTAGCCGGGTACGGGGTGCGGGTCGGCAGGGTCGGCGCGCCCTGGTCGGATCGGCCCGCGCCTCTGATCGCTCGTGGCCTGCCTGTGGTCGCTCGCGGCTAGGTTCTGTCCGGGCGATCTTCGAGGATCAGCCCGCGGCGTCAGATGCATGGGGTCTCCCCAGGCCCGAAGGGCCTGGGGGACGCATCGCAAGGCGGTGGGGGCACCCCCGGACGAAGTCTGGGGGAGATCGCCCTCGTACTGGACGTA
>NZ_JBSFMS010000227.1:0-4100 GCF_053599675.1 Streptomyces sp. NPDC000880
CGGCCCGGCGCTGGAAGACCGACTGCTTCACCGTCCAGCCGATGACCCCGCCCCGCTGCAGCGCGACCGTCGCGCGGCAGACCGTGCCGGAGCGGCTCAGCGGTCGTCTCGACCGTGGTTGTCGCCGCCCTTGTCGTCAGTCCCGCTGTGGCGGCTGCCGCTGTCGTCGGTTCCGCCGTGGTGGCCGCTGTCATCGGTCCCACTGTGGTGGCCGCTGTCGTCAGTCCCGCCGCTGCTGCTTGTACTGCTCCTGTCGTCCGGGGCGGAGCTTCGGTCGTCACGGCCGCGATCGTCGCGTGCCTTCTCTTGTTCCGCCCTCATGATCTGGCCGGTTTGCCGGTCGACGTACACCTTGTGCACGATGTCGTCCTTAAGGACCTTCACGCTCCACACCGTGCGGCCGTGCTCGACTTCCTGCTCGACCTCGATGACCTTGCCACCGCCCACGTGGGCGGTGGCGATCTCGCCGGCGTGTTCGTGACTCGCCGACCCGCTCGCGCTCGCGGTCGGACCCGCCGTCACATCGGACGTCGGAGCCGGGGTCGGTACCGCGGTTGTGGCCAGCGACGACGCGCTCCGGGTGGGGGTCACGTCTTGGCTGCCGCCCGCGAGGGCGGTGCCGGTGATCGCGGCGGCGGTGATCACAGCGGCGGTGAGCAGAATCGTGGATGTACGTTTCATTGCGAACCTCCTGCGGATGCCGGTTGATGCTCCGAGGTTCGCCCAAGTCGGGATAGGGCCGCGCTTTGTCAGTGCTAAGAGCGGGCTAAGGCATTCCCTGCGTGGTCGGACCGGGCGCGGGCGGGCCCAGTTCCAGCGTCACCCGGGCACCGCCGGCCGGACTGGTCGCCAGGCCGAGCCGCCCGCCGCTCGTTTGGGCGACGCGGCGGGCGATGTCCAGTCCGAGGCCGGTTGACCCACCCCGGCTCGCCCCGCGCTGGATCTGTTCGGCCGACAGGCCGGGGCCGTCGTCCGCCACGGTCAGCAGGGCTCCGCCGGCTGCCCCGGGCGCCAGGATGACGGCGAACGCGGTGCCCGCCGGGGTGTGGGCGAACACGTTGCCCAGCAGGGCGTCCAGGGCGGCGGCGAGTTCGTCGGCGGGGACCCCGACGGGCAGTGGACCGTCGGCCACCACATCGAGGGTGACTGCCCGGCCGGTGTCCTCGGCCAGTACGGTCCAGAACGCCACCCGGTCGCGTACCACAGTGGTCGCCTCGCACGCTGCGTCGGCGTGGGCGCCCCTACGCCGGCGGGCCTGGCCGATCAGGCCGGTGACCGCCCGTTCGAGGGCGTCCACGCCCATGGTGATGCGGGCGGCGTCGGCGGGGTCGCTCACTGATTCGGCCTCCAGCCGCAGTGAGGTCAGTGGGGTACGCAGCCGGTGGGACAGGTCGGCGACGTGTTCGCGCTCCTCCCGGAGCAACTCCTGGATCCGCCCGGCGAGGTGGTTGAGCGCCCCGGCGACTTCGCGCACCTCCGGCGGGCCGACCAAACGGGCGCGGGCGGTCAGTTCGGCCCGGGCCAGCTGGTGGGACACGGCGGACAGCTCCGCGATGGGGGCGACCAGGGCTCGGCTGAGCCGGTCTGCGACGAGGAGGCCGAGCAGCAGAAGCGCGACGCCGAGGCCTACGAGTACCAGCCAGGCCCGCGCCACGCCGCGGGTCAGTTCAGCGGCGGGCACGAAGCCACGGATCACTGCAGTGCCGTCCGGCCGGCCCAGCACAGCGATCACGAGTTCGCGGCCGTCGGGCCGCTCCACGCTCCGGCTGACTCCCGCTTGGGCCGCGAGCCGCACGGCGGTTGTCCGTGGTGCCGGCGTCCCCAGCACCGATCCGTCGGGGAGGAAGACTGTGACCGGGCCGCGAGACGTGGCGGCCGTCTGCTCGACGCTGAACCGCACGGTGGCCGGGTCGGCGGTCCCCACCACCGAGACCAGACTCTGGGCATCGGCGCTGGCGGCGACGGTGGCGCGGTCCTGCGCAACCGTGCGCAGCAGCAGCGCCAATGGCACCACGAAGGCGAGGAGGGCCAGGCACATGGTGGCCGCGACGAGCAGTGTCAGCCGGCGCCTCATCGCGGGCCCGTGGGTGCGCTCAGCCGGATCCCGACCCCCCGCACGGTGTGCAGGTAGCGAGGCTCTTGTGCGGTTTCGCCGAGCTTGCGACGCAGCCATGACAAGTGGACGTCCACCGTCTTGTCGGCGCTGCCGTAGGGCACCTGCCAGACCTCGGTGAGTAGTTCGCGCTTGCTGACAACCTGCCCGGCCCGGCTCGCGAGATGGTGCAGGAGGTCGAACTCGCGGGGAGTGAGATCAAGCCTGACACCCTCCAGGCTCGCCTCGTGGGCGCCCGGGTTGACGTGCAGATCACCGACGACGACCACGGCCGCGTCGTCCTGGTTGCCGGATCCCCGCCGGAGTACCGCCCGGACCCGCGCACCGAGTTGGGCTGCGGTAAACGGCTTCACCACATAGTCGTCAGCGCCGGCGTCCAGCCCTCGGATGATCTCCGCCTCGTCATCCCGTGCCGTCGCGATGATCACCGGTACCGAGCTGACCGCACGAAGCATGCGCAGCAATTCGATGCCGTCCAGATCGGGCAGACCGAGGTCAAGGACCACGAGATCCGGACGCTCGTCCAGCGCGGTCTGCATACCGCCCATCGCGGTCTGGGCGGCAGCGACCGCGTGCCCGTGCTCGCTCAGAGCACGGATCAGCGGGATCCGTATCGTCGGGTCGTCTTCGATGAGCAGCAGGCGGGCCACAGCGGGCACGCTATCCGAACTGACGAGAAAGCCAACAACGTTAACCGTCTTTTAGGGTTCCCCGGCCCTGCCCTTAACGACCATCGCGGCATAGTCGTGTGCATGCCTCACCGCCCCCTCCTTGCCGTGGCCGGTTGGTTGGCCGCCGCAGTGGCCGCGACGCTCACCGGTCTGGCCGCCGTCCAGTTCATCGGTGACGAAATCACTGCCTCCATCGATGGCGGGGTGCTCACCCCGCAGCAGGTCGAACGGCAGCTCGGAGCGGCGACGGCATCGCCGTCGGACCGTCCGAGCACAGGGCAGCCCTCAGCGACACCGACGGCCGCGCCGACCGCCGCGCCATCCGCCACCGGGGCCAGGAAGGGCTTCACTACCCGGGGCGGGAGGGTCGTCGCCGAGTGCAAGGGCGCGACCGTGTTCCTGGTGTCGTATTCCCCCGCACAGGGCTTCGGCGTCAAAAGCGCCGATCCTGGGCCCGACGAGCACGCCGAGGTGACCTTCGAGGGACCTGCCGGCAAGGTCGAATTCAGGGCGCAATGTGCGAGCGGCCAGCCCACCGCCTCCTGGAAAGAGGATGACTGACCGGGAGATCGTCACTGCACCAGTTGGCCGGCTTCCCGCGCCGGCCTGCCGCATCAGGCGTTCGACGGTGCACCGGGCCACTTCGATGCCTCAGTCGACTGCGGGAAGGGGCAGCGGGGTTTCATGGTCGGCGACCAGTCGTCGTACGGCGTCGACGACTGCGTCGCCGCCCTCGATGTCACCGACACCACCGCCGCCCGGGCCGCCGTCCAGAACGCGGTCGACGCCTTCGGCCGCCTGGACGTCCTCGTCAACAATGCCGGCTACGCCGACGTCGCCTCCATCGAAGACTTCGCCGAGGGCGACTTCCGTGCGCAGATCGACACCAACTTCCACGGCGTGGTCAACCTCTCCAGGGCCGCTCTGCCCGTGATGCGCAAACAGGGCAGCGGCCACATCGTCCAGATCTCCTCCGTCGGCGGACGCGTCGGCACCCCCGGCCTGGGCGCGTACCAGGCCGCCAAATGGGCTGTCGGGGGCTTCTCCGAGGTCCTCGCCAAGGAAGTCGCCTCCTTCGGCATCAAGGTCACCGTCATCGAGCCGGGCGGCATGCGCACCAACTGGGCCGGATCCTCGATGAGCACCCCGCCGATCAGCGACTCCTACAAGCCCGTCATCGAACCCGTCATCGGGTTCCTACGCCAGGCCGACGGCACCCAGCCCGGCGATCCTACCCGGGCCGCCCAAGGACGCGGCCTTCATCGCGCTGGGCGTCTACGCCGTCGCCCTCGCCTACTTCGCGTTCTACAGTCGCC
>NZ_JBSFMS010000228.1:0-3964 GCF_053599675.1 Streptomyces sp. NPDC000880
TCGCGCAGAGGGCCTGGGCAACCGGCTGGGGCCCGTCCTGCTGCAACTGCCTGGCGGCGGCCGGCGTATCCACGCTCAACTCGGCGAGCGGACCTGCCCGCACCGTGACCGCGTCAGCTCGGCGAGCGGATCCGCCCGCACCGTGACCGCGATCTCCACGACATGGCCCGGCTGCGCGAGCCGGTTCGGTACCGTCTGATCACGGTCAACACGGAAACGGGGCTGGGATGTTCGGGGCGGGGAATCAGAGTGGCGGGCGGCGCGCGGCGGTCGCCGTGTTCGTCGGGGTCGTGCTCAGCGGCGTTGCCGCGTGCGGCGGCAGTGACGGCAAGGGCGGCGAGGCCGACGGCAAGCCGCGGGCATCCGCGTCGGCCCCCAAGGCGCTGACCGAGGCGCAGCTCAAGGCCGTCTCCTTGACCGACGGCGAGAAGATCGGCCCGTACACCGCATCGGAGTTCACCCTCGGCGCTCCGCTCGGCGAGGACTACACCGCAGCCCCCGCCGTCTGCCAGCCCCTCGTCAGCCTCGCCGAGGGCGCCACCGCGCACGATCCCGCGGCCGAGGTCAACCGCGAGGTCGACGTCGCCGACGAGATGGCCGGAATCGGCGTCGCCGTACAGCTGCGCTCGTACGCGAAGGGCGAGGCCGCCGCCGTCATCAAGGCCCTCGCCGCCGCCGGCACACAATGCGCCGGCGGCTTCGTCGAGGAGCGCGCCATCGCGAAGGCGAAATACCTCAAGGTGGAGCCCGCCAAGGCGCCCGCCTTCGGGGACGAGGCCAAGGCGTACCGCTTCACCATCCTCGATGTGAAGGGGAAGCTGAAGCTGTACGAGTACCTCACCGTCGTCCGCTCCGGCTCGACCACGCTCTCCTTCCGCGCCGATTTCCTCGGTGCCAAGGACATCGGTGAGGTGCCCGCGGAGATCATGACGGCGCAGTGGGAGAAGTTCGAGGCGGGCCGCAAGCCCGGCGCGTAGGGAAGCGTACGGGGGCGCGCACGAAGGGGCGTGCACGGGGACGCACTGTCCGGCCGCACAGGACTTGCGGCCACAATGGGGTCATGAGCGACAGCCCATCCCCCCTCGCCGACCCGCATATCGTCTTCGACGCGACCGAAGGCCGCCGGGACATCGTCGTCCTCGGGTCCACCGGGTCCATCGGCACACAGGCCATCGATCTGGTTCTGCGCAACCCCGACCGCTTTCGCGTCAGCGCGCTCTCCGCCGCCGGCGGGCGCGTCGGACTCCTGGCCGAGCAGGCACGGCAGTTGCGGGTCGACACGGTCGCGGTGGCCCGCGAGGACGTCGTGCCCGCACTGCGCGAGGCGCTCGCGGAGCAGTTCGGCACCGAGCCCCTGCCGGAGATCCTGGCCGGGCCCGACGCGGCCACCCAGATCGCCGCATCCGCCTGCCACACCGTGCTCAACGGCATCACCGGCTCCATCGGCCTCGCCCCCACCCTCGCCGCGCTCGAAGCCGGCCGGACTCTCGCCCTCGCCAACAAGGAGTCGCTCATCGTCGGCGGGCCGCTGGTCCAGGCCCTCGCCAAGCCGGGCCAGATCATCCCGGTCGACTCCGAGCACGCGGCCCTCTTCCAGGCCCTCGCGGCCGGGACGAGGGCCGACGTACGCAAGCTCGTCGTCACCGCGTCCGGCGGCCCCTTCCGCGGCCGTTCGAAGGCGGAGCTGGCGGACGTCACCCCAGAGGCCGCCCTCGCGCACCCGACCTGGGCGATGGGCCCGGTGATCACGATCAACTCCGCGACTCTGGTCAACAAGGGGCTTGAGGTCATCGAGGCGCATCTGCTCTACGACATCCCCTTCGACCGCATCGAGGTCGTCGTCCACCCTCAGTCGTACGTCCACTCCATGGTGGAGTTCACGGACGGCTCGACCATCGCTCAGGCCACCCCGCCGGACATGCGCGGCCCGATCGCCCTCGGCATCGGCTGGCCGGAGCGGGTTTTGGACGCGGCCCCCGCCTTCGACTGGTCCAAGGCCTCGACGTGGGAGTTCTTCCCGCTCGACACCGAGGCCTTCCCTTCGGTGGGACTCGCCCGGCACGTGGGGGAGCTGGGCGGGACGGCCCCGGCGGTGTTCAATGCCGCGAACGAGGAGTGCGTGGACGCGTTTCTCGCCGGGCGGCTACCGTTCAACGGAATCATGGATACGGTCACCGAAGTCGTCGCCGAGCACGGTGTGCCCGCCAAGGGAACCTCGCTCACGGTGGCGGACGTCCTGGAAGCGGAGACCTGGGCCCGGTCGCGGGCCCGGGAACTGGCAGTGAAGGCGACAGCGGAGGCTCGCGCATGACGATTCTGTTGACGGTCCTCGGCATAGCGCTGTTCGCTGTGGGGCTGCTGTTCTCCATCGCCTGGCACGAGCTGGGCCACCTCTCGACGGCCAAGCTCTTCGGCATCCGCGTGCCCCAGTACATGGTCGGCTTCGGCCCGACCCTCTGGTCCCGGCACAAGGGCGAGACGGAGTACGGCATCAAGGCCATCCCCATGGGTGGCTACATCCGCATGATCGGGATGTTCCCGCCGGGGGAGGACGGGCGGATCGAGGCACGGTCCACCTCGCCCTGGCGCGGGATGATCGAGGACGCCCGCTCGGCCGCCTTCGAGGAGCTGAAGCCCGGCGACGAGAACCGTCTCTTTTACACGCGCAAGCCGTGGAAGCGCGTGATCGTGATGTTCGCGGGACCGTTCATGAACCTGGTCCTCGCCGTCGCGATCTTCCTCGGTGTGGCGATGGCCTACGGTTTCGCCACCCAGACCACCCAGGTCGCGGGTGTGCAGAAGTGCGTCATCTCACAGAGCGAGGCCCGCGACATCTGCAAGAAGGGCGACCCCGTCTCGCCCGCCCAGGCCGCGGGCCTGAAGACTGGCGACAAGATCGTCGCCTTCAACGGCCGGCCCGTCGCCGACTGGACCACGTTGTCCAACCAGATCCGAGAGACGATCGGCCCAGCCACCATCACCGTCGAGCGGGACGGCAAGCAGCAGGTCCTCGAGGCCACGCTTGCCAAAAACCTGGTGGCCAAGAAGGACGCGGACGGTCAGGTCATCGCCGGCCAATACGTCCCGGCGGGCTATCTCGGGTTCGCCGCGAAGACCGAGATCCTCCCGCTCTCCTTCGGCGCATCCGTCGACCGCATGGGCGGCATGATCCAGAACGGCGTCGAGTCCATCGTCGCGCTCCCGTCCAAGGTCCCCGACCTCTGGAACGCGGCCTTCTCGGACGGCGAGCGCAAGGCCGACTCCCCGGTGGGCGTGGTCGGCGCGGCGCGCATCAGTGGTGAGGTGCTGAACCTGGACATCCCGACGCAGAGCATCATCGCGACCTTCCTGATGCTGCTCGCGGGCTTCAACCTCTCGCTGTTCCTGTTCAACATGTTGCCGCTGCTGCCGCTGGACGGCGGGCACATCGCAGGGGCGCTGTGGGAGTCCGTACGCCGCAACGTCGCAAGGCTGTTCCGGCGTCCCGATCCCGGTCCCTTCGACGTGGCCAAGCTGATGCCGGTCGCATACGTCGTGGCGGGGATCTTCATCTGCTTCACCCTGCTCGTGCTGGTCGCCGACATCGTCAACCCGGTCAAGATCAGCTGAGTAAACCCTCGCGTGAACGCCCGGACACCCTTTGTGTCCGGGCGTTCACACACTGCGTTCACCTTTGTATTCACCTTTGGGTGGATTCGACGGCGCAATGTGCTGGGCCGAACCTCAGTGCCGTAATCTCGATGGCTGGAGCCCGCCGATCTCGGGACCACGATCCACACCTTGGGGTTGCACAGCAGATGACTGCAATTTCTCTCGGAATGCCGTCCGTTCCGACCAAGCTCGCCGACCGGAGGGTCAGCCGCAAGATCCAGGTCGGTTCGGTGGCCGTCGGCGGGGATGCCCCCGTTTCGGTGCAGTCAATGACGACCACGCGCACTTCGGACATCGGGGCGACGCTGCAGCA
>NZ_JBSFMS010000229.1:0-3846 GCF_053599675.1 Streptomyces sp. NPDC000880
GTGGCCGCCGCGCGTCGGCCTGACTCCGAGGAGTCCCAGCCCCCAGCACAGCTCGATCCGGAGTGGCGGAGCAGGAATCTCACCTGCCGGTTGATGGCGGGGTTGCCACTACCAGCTGGAGCCACAGTCCCGCATCTGAGATGACCCTTTGTAGAGGCACCCCGAGACAGCACTCTTTCTGGCGGGGACTCGGCGCCGTCAGGAAACCGCGGACGATCCGCCCTCGGGTGCTCCCGCGCCGGGTTTTGCGGTGCGGCAGTGCTCACCACTGTACGCACCTCCGCGGTCGCGTTGTGGTGCCGGTGAGCGGTTACCCGACCCCCGTCGCAGTGGCGACCTGCCCGGAGGGGATCATGGAGATACATCTGAAGCAATGAGAGGTTCAACGATGGAATACCGGCATCTCGGCAGCAGTGGCATGCTCATCAGCGAAATCGCATACGGCAACTGGCTGACCCACGGTTCGCAGGTCGAGGAGGACGCCGCCGTCGATTGTGTGCGAGCCGCTCTCGATGCGGGCATCACGACGTTCGACACCGCTGACGTCTATGCCGAGACACGCGCCGAGGCGGTGCTCGGGCGGGCGCTGAAGGGCGAGCGCCGCGAGGGGATCGAGATCTTCACCAAGGTGTACTGGCCCACCGGCCCCGGGAAGAACGACCGCGGGCTGTCGCGCAAGCACATCATGGAGTCGATCGACAACTCCCTGCGCAGGCTGCAGACACCGTACGTGGACCTCTACCAGGCCCACCGGTTCGACCGGTTCACCCCGCTGGAGGAGACCATGGAGGCGTTCGCCGACGTGGTCCACTCCGGCAAGGCCCTGTACATCGGCGTCTCCGAGTGGACGGCCGATCAGATACGGCGGGCGCACGCTCTGGCGCGGGAGCTGCGGGTGCCGCTGGTGTCGAGCCAGCCCCAGTACTCGATGCTGTGGCGGGTGATCGAGGGTGAGGTCGTGCCGACCTCCGAGGAGCTCGGCATTGGGCAGATCGTATGGTCGCCGATTGCCCAGGGTGTGCTGACCGGCAAGTACCTTCCCGGGCAGCAGCCCCCGACCGGGTCGCGGGCGACGGACGACAAGGGCTCGACGATGATCAGCCGCTTCATGCGCGACGAGGTGCTCGAAGGGGTGCAGCGGCTGAAGCCGCTGGCCGACGAGGCCGGCCTGACCCTCGCGCAGCTGGCGGTCGCCTGGGTGCTGCAGAACAGCAACGTGTCTGCCGCGATCGTCGGCGCCTCCCGGCCGGAGCAGGTAGCGGAGAACGCCAAAGCGGCCGGTGTGACGCTGGACGCGGAGCTCATGGCGCGCATCGACGAGATCGTGCTGCCGGTGGCGGTAACGGATCCGCACCTCGTGCACCAGAACGTACCGGCGCAGCGTCCCTGAACCGGGGTTGGCGCAGCGGACCTTGGGACCGCCGCTGCGCCCGCCGCACCGGCAAAAGCGGTCCCGGCACGCCTACGCGGGGAGAGCCGGGCCCCTACGCCGCTCCGTGCAGGGACGGCTGTGCTTGTGCTCTCCACGGCTCGGAACTCGTTCGGTCGCTGGGCGCAAATGATCACAGCGTGGCTGGTGTGATCACGGCTTCAGTGCCGTCCCGGATTGCCCCGTTCACCGGACTGAGCCCCCGCCAGTTAACCGGCTCTGCGGCCCGAGCCCCGCACCAGCCTACCGAGGTGTGACCGAATGAGGTCCGGACCTGAGCCAGCCAGGGACTTCCGGGAAACTTTGCGACCTGCTTGTTGTTGGCTTTTCCGGGGTGGGCTGGTCTTTTGGCAGGGGGTGTCCCGGGGTGTGGTGTGGGTCGGCCGTGAGATCGGGGTTGATCTTAATCAAGCAGTTGTGTGGATCACTGGATAGAATTGGGGTATGGGTGAGCGGCCTGTTGGTTCGGCTGCGCCGGGACTTGTCTTCGAGGCCGGTTCCGGTTGCGTGGTGATGGATCCGAGCCGGCACCGCGGGGTGGGTCGTGGCCCATGGGGCGGCATCGTTGCCGGTGACGCGTGTGTTGTGTGGGGCCGCGCGGTCGGACATGGCGGGGTTGGTTGGTGGATGTTCGGGGGTGCGGGCGGCGGGGTCGGGGCTTGCGCCGGTGGGCGCGGGGTGGGTGTGTGGGGTGTCGGGCCGGGGAGGGTCGTCTGCTTCGGTGACCCAACTGGTGGCCCGTGTGTCTGTCTCGCGGCTGTCGCACGGTTGGGTGATGGTGGCGTGTGATGGGTGGGGCGTCGGATGGGATGGGTCTGTATTCGGGTCGGGCTTCGGGTCTGATCGGGGAGCAGATTGCGGGTTACCGGGTGGAGCGTGAGATCGGTCGTGGGGGTATGGCCGTTGTGTACTGTGCAAGGGATTTGCGTCTGGACCGTACGGTTGCGCTGAAGCTGCTTGCCCCGGAGCTGGCCCGCAATGACACCTTCCGTCGCCGTTTCACGCACGAGTCGCGTGTGGCTGCTGCGATCGACCATCCTCATATTGTGCCGATCTTTGAGGCCGGTGAGATGGATGGTGTCTTGTATATCGCTATGCGTTATGTCTCGGGGCTGGATCTGCGGGCTTTGCTCGACCGGGACGGTCCATTGCCGGTTGCGACTGCGCTGCGTATCGCCGCTCAGGTGGCGTCGGCACTTGATGCGGCCCATGAACACGACTTGGTGCACCGGGATGTCAAGCCCGGCAATATTCTGGTTGCCCAGGGCACTGACAGTGATCACCCTGAGCATGTCTATCTCACGGATTTCGGGCTGACGAAGAAGTCGCTGTCGCTGACCGGGTTCACCGAGGTGGGCGAGTTCGTCGGCACGCTCGACTATGTGGCACCGGAGCAGATTTCGGGCCGCCCGGTGGATGGCAGGTGCGATCTGTATAGCCTTGCCTGCGTCGTCTACGAAACCCTCGCGGGTGGGCCGCCTTTCCAGCGGGATGAGGACATGGCGCTGCTGTGGGCGCATCAGTACGATCAGCCGCCTGCCCTGAGCGAGAAACGGCGGGGGATCCCGTCGGCGGTGGACGGCGTTCTGGCAAAGGCCCTGGCGAAGGTTCCCGGGGACCGTTACGGCTCCTGCCTGGAGTTCGTGGCGGCTCTGCGTGCCACTTCGAGCGGTATCGGCAAGGGTTCGCATCCGCCGACACAGGTGGACCCCGGGGTTGTCGGAGCCGCGCAGCACCCCGGGCCGGCCCCGGATCCGCCTGTCTGGGCCCGGCCGGTCTTTGGCCGTCCGCCCGGTTAGTACTCCAGTGAGGCCCGGCGCTCACGGTGTCTACGTGCGCAAGGACCTTGCCGGAGTTCCGCTCGCAGCCCTTGATGTCCTTCTTGTCGAAATCGGCCGCGTCCTTCAGCCTGGTGGCGTCGTTTGATGAGCCGTCGCCCGCCTAGTAGGCGTCGATCTCCTTGTCGCTCAGGCATGTCGCGCCCGTGCACTCGCCGGCCCCGCGCGGGTCGAAGCTGATCAGGTCATAGCGTGAGACTGAGTTCAACGTCTGGAGTTCCTGGCCGAGCTGGAGGTACGGAGACGCCGGAGGCGCCGGGGCCGCCGAAGGTGAAGAGCAGCGAGTCGGTGCGCTGGTCCTGGCCCATGGCCTTGGTGCGGATCAGTGCGACGTTGATCGTCTCGCCGTCCGGCTTGGCGTAATCCAGCGGCGCCTTGAGGGTGGCGCGCTGGCACGCGCCGCCTGCGGCGTTGTCCGTGCCCTGTGCCGGGGGTGGTGCGGCGCGTGCGTGGTGGCTGAGCTTCTGTGGGGTCAGCGGATTTGGTGGTTTGCTCTCTGGCTGCTGGGCAAGAGCCTTGGCCGCCCGGCCAGTCTCGCACCGTGCGCAGCGTCCTCCGCCCTGATGATCGCTATCGGAG
>NZ_JBSFMS010000230.1:0-3765 GCF_053599675.1 Streptomyces sp. NPDC000880
GGCGACCTGGGCGAGTCGATGATCAAGCGGGACCTGGGCATCAAGGACATGGGCACGCTGCTCCCAGGTCATGGCGGCATCATGGACCGGCTGGACGAGCTGCGCAACGAGCTCGACGGGGTGAAGGAGAAGCTGCGCGCGGCCGAGGACCGGGCGCGTACGGCCAAGGAGGAGCTACAGCGGCTACGCGAACAGGGCAACACGAAGTAGCCGCTAGAGTGATCAAGGGCCCGGTACCGCCTCCCCCGTCGGTATCGGGCCCTTCCACGTACCGCCTCAGGCGGCGTCGCCGGAACGGCACACCTCAGTTACTGGCCGCCATGGGCCAAAATGCACCGCATGGCTCATGGAGCCCGCGTGCGGAACTGTGCGCGCATCTCCGCGCCGGGCACGGTGTCAGGCCGTGAGCGGCACCGGGTGGATCTCGTCCGCCGGGTGGCCGGCGCGCTCGTGAATGCGCTGCACCGCCTCCGCCGACGGCGCCTCCGACAGGCAGTAGACCTCGCCGGACTGAGGGTCTGCCCAGGCCTGCTTGAATTGCACCCGTTCCTCGGCCTCGATGGCCAGGTCCGCGCGGTGCGCGTCCCGCAGTTGCTCGTCCGTGATCCCCTTCATCCCGTGGTGAACGTCCATGAACTCGCCCATGATCACGCACCTCCTGATCGCCGGTACTTCCATGCTGCACCCAGCATCGAAAGCCCACCTCATGAGCGACGACGCGTCACCGGTCCGTCACCCGGGGCGGTCAAGCCCGAGAGGTCAGCCCGAGCGGTCACTTGGTGCGCGGTGGCGCGTGGGGCATCTCCCCGCCGCCATCGGCAGCGGTCCCGCGGCCCCGCGCTGCCAGACGGTTTTGGGTAGCACTTAGCGATCACAGAGCCCGAAAATGTCGAGAGAACTGGCAACGCTGTATGCCGCGGTGGGGCACTGTCGTCACCTGCGAGGGCCGCCACCAACTGTGCCCTGCCTGCCAGCGGCCCACCAGCATTCCGCCTTCTCCCGCGGACCAGCCCGACAGCCCGAACTGAGCAGGGACTCAGGCGGCGTAGTCGTGCTGGACGACGTCGCCGCGGATGCGGGCGGCGATGACGTCCGCGGCATGCTCGAGGGCGGCGAGGAACGGGTCCGCGGCGGCCTCGAGGACCGCGGCCTTCACGAAGTCCTCGACGGACTGCCCGGCCGCCGCGGCAGCGCGCTGCACCTGGGCGTGCTCGTGGGGCTCGAGGTGCAGCGGGAGGGCCTGGTCGTACGCGGCGCGTTCCATGGCGGGGAGCGTACCTGCGGGCTGGGGCGGTCAGGCGGCGGTTTCGAGGGCCTGGCGCTCGGCGAGGAGCGTGCGGCGCATCGTCTCCCACCGGGTCGGTACGAGGTCGCTCGCGGGGACGCCGTCGGCGTCTTGGTCGCGCTGCACGGCGTTGGCGACCTTGAGGTACCACTTGCTGATGCCGCGGCGCTTGATGGGGAGTCCGGCGTCCGGGTTGGGCGGGGTGGACAGCCACAGGTGGTTGGGGATGCCGCCCTCGAGCCGGTCGAGGAGGGCCTCGCGGCGCGGCAGCCAGTCCGCCAGGAGGAGAGCGGTGTCCACGGACAGGGACACCGTCTCGGGTTCGGGCATCTTGCCGCGCAGCCCGCCCTGGGGTTGACGGATCACGGTGAGGGTCCGGGTGTCCTCGGTGAGCGTCAGGTCGGGCAGCCGCATGGACTCCAGCTCGCCGAGCCGGGGCAGGGTGTCGCACATGACGCCCCACATCGCCAGGCCGCGCACGATGACGTCCGGCCGGTCCGCGGCGTGCCACTTGCCGGCCTCGCGCTGCAGGTGCTGCGAGATGAGGTCACGGAAGCGTGGGGAGACCGTCGGGCGCAGCGTCATGGGGGGCATGACGGGTGACTCGAAGGGCACCTTCGCCTGCCGGGCGAACGCCTCGAGGCAGTAGATCCGGATGCGTTCGGAGGCGTCGACGCTGGTGGGGTCGGTGTCGACGGTCGGCATGGTGCGCAGCAACCCACCGCGGCCGAGGAGGAGGTACGCGTGTACGGCCTCGGGTGCGAGGAGCTCGGCGAGGGTGTCGCCGGCTGTCTCGGTGAGGCCGAGGGGCAGCGCAATGGCGAGCTCGGAGGCGACCCATTCGAGCTGCTGCAGGCGGGCGTCGGAGACGACGTCCTTGTGCTTCTGGTTGACCGTGCGGAACACGTCGAGGACCCGTTCCAGCTCGTCGACGGCCGGGGCGGGTCTGGGCACGGTGGTGAGCGCGACCGCGCGCGTCGGGCGGTCGGCGCCTGCGCTGGTCATGCGGGCGGGCGTACTCATAGCCCTAGAGTGTGCCGCCTCCAAGGCCGCTTTGCTGCGCCTCAGCTAGTTCAGCAGGCCACGGCGTCGCGGCTGGACCAGCGGCTCCGGCTCGTACAGCGCGAGGAGGATCGCTTCCGCCCGGTCGGGTGACTTCAAACCCCGGGCGGTCATCGCCTTCTTTGACTCGATCTGCGTGTAACCCCCGGTGTTGGACAGCAGCTTGGGTGTGGAGAGCTGTGCCGCGGCGCGCTTGTCGACGTGGAGCCGGATGCGGCCGCGGCCGGTGGACGGGTCGGGCTGCAGGAGGCTTCTGGTCGCCAGCCACATTTCGTCACGCTTGCGCCACGGCCGCATGACGGCTCCCGGGTCGTCCTGGGTGGGCGACTCGGAGACCATGACGCCGACGATCTGCGCTCTGTGTCGGCCGCTGTCGAACCAGCGTTGCAGCATGGAGACGGCGCCGTGGCCGATGCCGTTCTTGTCGACCTTGACGCGGACAGGGTGCTTGGAGCCGAGGGCGTCGGCCAGGCGCTGCGCCGTGTGGATCTCCTCGAGGATTTTCTCCGCGACGGTCACCTGGTTGTCGTTGGCGGCGCCCGCGGAGGCGTGCCGGAATCCCACAACGTCCCCGATGGACCGGTAGATCGTGAACTCGTCGCCTCCGTCCGCGGCGACGTCGACGCCCAATCGGATCCACGCCCCTTCGCGGACGGTGTGGGTGGCGGTCTCGCCGTCCAGGCCGAGGTCGCACAGGCGGTGCCAGCCGGGCCCGGTCGGGTCCTCGTAGGACTGTGCGTCCTCGACCCAGGTCGGCGGGATGGTGAGGCCTCCGCCGCCCTTGGGGAACTTGGCGTACACCTTGGCGATGACGTACGGGTGATCAGGCCCGTATGACCGGATGGTGCGGTCAACCCAGTCCTGGTCTGGCATGTGCTCGGCCAGTGTGTGCCGTTCGACGCCTGCCGGGCAGTCGTTGCAGTACGGCACCCGCTCCCCCGTGATTGCCGGGGAGTCGAGCGAAGAGATTGGCAGGGTGATGGTGGTCGGCTCCTCCACGTCGTCACCCTCGTTGCACAGCTCCTCGAACCAGGAGGCGGGATCGTCCATGGCGGGGTTGCCGATGGCGAGCATCGCAGCGTGCCCGCCGGTCAGCAGGTTGTTCGTGCCGTGGCCGATCATCGGGGCGATACCGCCGGCCTCGTCGACGATGAGCAGCAGGTGCGGCATGTGGATTCCCTGCATGGCTGCCTCGTCGTTGGCGGGTGCAGAGAAACCGTACGCGGCCACGAAGTCGTTGCCGTACGGGTCGGGGATCTTGTACTGGACGGTGTCGCACTGGCCCGGGAGCCCGGCCCGGGGCACCACTTTGCGGATGTGCGGCCACATACGCCTCGGGCGACTCACCCGTCAGATGCCGCACCATGGCGACCATCCCGCCGTGGTACTGGAAGTAGTCGTCGGCGTCGACCAGATCG
>NZ_JBSFMS010000231.1:0-3755 GCF_053599675.1 Streptomyces sp. NPDC000880
TGCGGGCGGGCCCAGGTGGATGTCTACAAGCTTGCCGACCAGGTCAGCGCCGGTCTCGAAGGCATGGAGGTGCCGCTGCGCGTCGCCGTTATGGGATGCGTTGTCAACGGGCCGGGCGAGGCCCGCGAGGCCGACCTCGGCGTTGCCTCCGGAAACGGCAAGGGTCAGATCTTTGTGAAGGGTGAGGTCATCAAGACCGTGCCCGAGTCGAAGATCGTCGAGACCCTCATCGAAGAGGCGATGAAGATCGCCGAATCCATGGAGGACGCAGGGGCGGTCTCGGGCCCGCCCGCCGTCACCGTGAGCTGATCAGCAAGTGAAGGGGGTCCGACCGTGACGATTCTTGAGAGCATCCGGGGGCCGCGCGATCTCAAGGCGCTGACCGATACGGAACTCGAAGAACTCGCCAAGGAGATCAGAGAGTTCCTGGTGCACGCAGTGGCCAGGACAGGGGGGCATCTGGGCCCCAACCTCGGGGTGGTGGAGCTGACCGTCGCCCTGCACCGGGTCTTCGACTCGCCCGTCGACCGCATTCTGTGGGACACCGGGCACCAGAGCTACGTACACAAACTGCTCACCGGCCGCCAGGACTTCTCCAAGCTGCGCGGCAAGGGTGGGCTCTCCGGCTACCCCTCCCGCGAGGAGTCCGAGCACGACGTCATAGAGAACTCCCACGCGTCGACCGTCCTCGGCTGGGCGGACGGTCTTGCCAAGGCGCATCAGGTGCTGGGCGGCAGTGATCATGTCGTCGCGGTCATCGGGGACGGCGCGCTCACCGGCGGCATGGCCTGGGAGGCGCTCAACAACATCGCCGCGGCGAAGGACCGGCCGCTGATCATCGTCGTCAACGACAACGAGCGCTCGTACGCCCCGACGATCGGCGGCCTCGCCAACCACCTCGCCACACTCCGTACGACCGACGGCTACGAACGGGTGCTGGCCTGGGGCAAGGACGTTCTGCAGCACACCCCCGTTGTCGGGAAGCCGCTGTACGAATCGCTGCACGGCGCGAAGAAGGGGTTCAAGGACGCCTTCGCGCCCCAGGGGATGTTCGAGGATCTGGGCCTGAAGTACCTGGGGCCGATAGACGGGCACAACATCGCGGCCGTCGAATCCGCGCTGCGCCGGGCCAAGCGCTTCCACGGGCCCGTACTGGTGCACTGCCTGACCGAGAAGGGCCGCGGCTACCAGCCGGCCCTGGAGGACGAGGCCGACCGCTTCCACACCGTCGGGGTGATGGACCCGCTGACCTGCGAGCCGCTCGCGCCGTCCGACGGGCCGTCCTGGACTTCGGTGTTCGGGGACGAGATCGCAGCGATCGGGGCCGAGCGGCCGGACGTCGTGGCGATCACCGCCGCGATGCTGCACCCCGTCGGCCTGACGAAGTTCGCCGAGCGGTTCCCCGACCGGGTGTGGGACGTCGGGATCGCCGAGCAGCACGCCGCGGTCTCCGCGGCCGGGCTCGCCACCGGCGGGCTGCATCCCGTCGTCGCCGTGTACGCCACCTTTCTCAACCGCGCCTTCGACCAGGTGCTGATGGACGTGGCCCTGCACAAGTGCGGAGTGACCTTCGTACTCGACCGGGCGGGCGTCACCGGCGTCGACGGGGCCTCCCACAACGGCATGTGGGACATGTCGATCCTGCAGGTCGTCCCCGGGCTGCGGATCGCCGCGCCGCGCGACGCCGACCGGCTGCGTGCGGAGCTGCGCGAGGCCGTCGATGTGGACGACGCGCCGACCGTGCTGCGCTTCCCGAAGGAGTCGGTGGGCGAGCCGGTCGAGGCGATCGGGCGGATCGGCGGGATGGACGTACTGCACCGGGCGGACGACGCCGATGTGCTGGTGGTCTCGGTGGGCGCGCTCGCGTCCGTCTGCCTGCAGAGTGTCGAGCTGCTCAAGGGCCGCGGCATCGCCTGCACCGTCGTGGACCCGCGCTGGGTCAAGCCCGTCGACGAACAGCTCGCGCCGCTCGCCGCGCAGCACCGTCTGGTGGCCGTGGTGGAGGACAACAGCCGCAACGGCGGGGTCGGTTCGGCCGTCGGGCAGGAACTGCGGGACGCCGGAGTGGATGTGCCGCTGCGTGCCTTCGGCATCCCCGAGCAGTTCCTTGCGCAGGCCAAACGCGGCGAGGTACTCGCCGACATCGGGCTCACCCCGGTGGAGATCGCGGGACGGATCAGTGCCGCCATGGCGGTGAAGGAGAGGACAGCTGAGGGATGACCGAGCCGTCGACGGGCACCGAGCCGCTGGGGGGCTTCGATCTGGCCCGGCTCCTCGCGCAGCGCGGGGCCGAGCGCTATGAGCTGCATGCGCGACATCTCAACCATCAGTTGCCGCGCATGTTGCACACCATCGGCTTCGACAAGATCTACGAACGGGCCGAGGGCGCGTACTTCTGGGACGCCGACGGCAACGACTATCTGGACATGCTCGCGGGCTTCGGGGTGATGGGGCTCGGCCGGCACCACCCGGTCGTACGCAAGGCGCTGCACGACGTCCTCGACGCCTCGCTCGCGGACCTCACGCGCTTCGACTGCCAGCCGCTGCCGGGGCTGCTCGCGGAGAAGCTGCTGGCGCACAGTCCGCACCTGGACCGGGTGTTCTTCGGCAACAGCGGTACGGAGGCGGTGGAGACCGCGCTGAAGTTCGCCCGGTACGCCACCGGGAAGCCGAGGATCCTTTACTGCTCGCACGCCTTCCACGGGCTGACCACCGGATCCCTGTCGGTGAACGGGGAGGCGGGGTTCCGGGACGGATTCGCGCCGCTGCTGCCCGACACCGCCATCGGGCTCGGCGACCTGGCCGCGTTGGAGCGGGAGTTGAGGCGCGGCGATGTGGCGGGCTTCGTCGTGGAGCCGATCCAGGGCAAGGGCGTGCACGAGACGCCCCCAGGATTCCTGTACGCGGCCCAGGAGCTGCTGCACAAGCACAAGGCACTGCTGATCGCGGACGAGGTGCAGACCGGCCTCGGCAGGACCGGCGACTTCTACGCGTACCAGCACGAGCAAGGGGTCGAGCCGGATCTGGTCTGTGTGGCGAAGGCGCTCTCGGGCGGTTACGTACCGGTGGGAGCGACCCTCGGCAAGGACTGGATCTTCAAGAAGGTCTACTCGTCGATGGACCGGGTTCTGGTGCACTCGGCGAGCTTCGGATCCAACGCCCAGGCGATGGCCGCCGGGCTCGCCGTCCTCTCGGTGATCGAGGACGAGCAGGTCGTCGCCAATGCGCGGGTGACCGGCGAGCTGCTGTGCTCCCGGCTCGCGGCGCTCGTCGACCGCTACGAGCTGCTGCACGAGGTGCGGGGGCGCGGCCTGATGATCGGCATCGAGTTCGGCCGGCCCGACTCGATCAAGCTGCGCAGCCGCTGGACCATGCTGCAGGCGGCCCGCAAGGGTCTCTTCGCGCAGATGGTGGTGGTGCCGCTGTTGCAGAAGCACCGGATCCTCACCCAGGTCTCGGGCGACCTTCTGGAAGTGATCAAGCTGATTCCGCCGCTGATCATCGGTGAGCGGGAGGTCGATCGGTTCGTGGCGGCTTTCACGGCCGTGATGGACGACGCCCACGGGGGCGGCGGGCTGATGTGGGACTTCGGCAAGACGCTGGTCAAGCAGGCGGTCGCCAACCGCTGATTCTTTGCCTCTGGGGCAAGAAATTTGCCTTAGAGGAAAAAACCTGGCGCAATGGAGACATGCTGACCTCCCCTGGGGGGCACCACCCGGACCCCCGATCTCCTGCCGCCGCAGGGGCGGCCGACG
>NZ_JBSFMS010000232.1:0-3675 GCF_053599675.1 Streptomyces sp. NPDC000880
TGGCGTGTGACCAGTGCAAATCTTCAGAAGAAGCGACTCGTCTCAGCCCGAAGGGCACCGTGCGGCCCGAAAAGAGCAACGGCCAAAAGGCCGTGCGCGTTTTGGCATGCACAAGAAA
This sequence comes from Streptomyces sp. NPDC000880, assembly GCF_053599675.1. NCBI lineage: Bacteria > Bacillati > Actinomycetota > Actinomycetes > Kitasatosporales > Streptomycetaceae > Streptomyces > Streptomyces sp. NPDC000880. The sequence goes on from NZ_JBSFMS010000232.1 coordinate 119, forward strand.
GGCTCTGACCGGCATTCCTGCTGGTCAGAGCCTTGATCCGGAGTGCCCCCGGCAGGATTCGAACCTGCGCACACGGCTCCGGAGGCATTGACGGTCCCACGCGTTCGTGCAGGTCAGCGACGTCTCTGACGGGTCGTCGGCTTCGTCGTGTCAGAAATGCGTCACAGGCCGGGACGGGGCGCCTTGATCGCGATCAGTGGCTCACTGCGGTACGTGACGTGCTGCGAAACCCTCCGGAGGTCGGCCTTCCCTGCGTTTTCCCAGGTCGGCTGCTTACTTGACGGTCTGTTAGGGCTGCGGTCCCGCGTATTCCCACGAAAATGAAATGCCTTAGATGTCTGTTCTGTTGCGAGCGTACCGTGCAGCGGTGGTGCAGGCTGCGGCTGAATACCCATGAGTAGGGCTGGCATTCTAGCTCCGGATGCAGTGCTGTCTGCGGCCTTCCGTTCCCGTTGGCTTCTGAACGCGTGCCGCTTCGAGTGGCGGACGAACAGCCAGGCGGCCAGCACAATACGGGAGGCCCGCCGTCGCGGTTTCAGTCCGTCACGACGACGGCGTCCACACCCGCGAGATCCCTCGCCTCCTCCAACCGCGCCGCTTCACGGACCACGACGTGGTTGCCGAGGTCGACGGACAGCTGCGCGACGAGCCGATCGAGACCCGACCGCCAGTCGGCGGGCCCGTCCTCAGGCGGCACGACGACCAGTTCCAGCAGGTCCGCGGGGTGCGCCGCGGTGCGTTCCGCGACGCTGCCAGTCAGCGCCAGGTACGCGGGAGGCGGGTCCAGGTCGCGCTCGCACCGGCTGCGGACCTCCTCGGCGACCCGCCAGGTGAGATCCGTGATGCCTTCCAGGGCCTTCCAGACGATGTGGCCGGGCACCACGTGTACCGGCTCACCGCGCCGGCGCGGCCGCAGAAGGCCCAGCAGGCCGAGCCGGAAGAGGGCACTCTCCAGTTGGGTCACGGCCACGGAGGCCCGCCGGGCGAGTTCTTCGAGCTCCAGTGGCTCCTGCGGGTCGCTCGCGCGATGCGCGGTCAGGGCGGTGACGATCCGGCTGGACGCACCGGGGAAGAGGGCCGGGAGCGGATCGGTGAAGTTCACGCGGACCGCGCCTGCCGCGAGCCATCGGGCTCGTCCACTGGGGGAAGGGTGTCCATGAAGGAACTCACCGAGAAGACGGCACGTCCCGCTCCGGGCGGGCCGTAACCGGGCGGGGAACTCAGCCCGTACTCCTCAAGCGTCGCCCGGTACGTCTCCAGCAGCCGCACGTGGTACTCAAGTGGTGCTCCCTGCGGATTCCCGATGCCCAGCGGGGTGGTCGGCTCGGGGCACCAGGTGGTGAACCGCGGGGTGATGCCGTGGGACATGAAGAACCGCAGACCCTCGGTGGTCGAGGCGATCGCCTCGTCGACGGTGGCGAACCCCGCCGGGGTGGCCATCTCCACGCCTGCGACGAAATTCGGGATGACGTTCTCGGCGCCGAACACCTCGGTGGACTCCAGGATCCTGCGGTGCCATTCGTCCCGGCCCACGTACTGCTCCTTGCCAGGGCAGTAGAGCTGGAAGAGACGCTTGTCCCACACCTCGAAGTTGGGGTGGTAAATACGGATGCCGTAGTCGTGGAAGCGCTGTACGTCGGCCTTCGGCAGGGCCTGGCAGACCACCTTGCCGATCCACCGGCCGGGGAAGCGCTCCTCGATGGCCTGTGCGTAACGACCGTAGAAGTCGGCTTCGTTGAGGCCCTGTACCCTGCCGGTGATCGCACCGCCGGTCAGTGTGTAGGCCTGGGAGGCATGCGAGGTGTCATGCCGGTCGACGATTGCGAGAGCTTCGAGCACTTCCTCGACTGCCTTGACACCGGTGTAGGGGCGCCCGGCCGCCTTGTGCTGGCGCCAGTTGTGGTTGATGTCGCAGTACTGGCACTCCTGCTTCGCGCCGAAGTACTGGCACACGCGGAAGACGGTCAGGTAGATGAGGTATCCCCACTGGATGGTGGGAGCCACCTCCATCACCGACTTGCCGTTCGCCAGCGTCTGCCGGTAGTACTCCGGCATCGGCGGCAAGCCCACGTCGGCGATGCGCCGCCCGTCGAGGTACAGGCCGATCGCCCCGTCGTCGTCCGCCCGCACCAGGTAGGGGGAGGAGGGGTTGACCCGTACCGAGACGACCGTACGGCGCAGCCCGTACGGGCCGCCGGTCAGCACGAGTTCCTCCGGAGGACGGTGCAGTGCGGCGGCTCCGAGCTCGGGGAGCGTGCTGTGGTCGAAGGAGAAGATGAAGTACGACTTCGGCTTGACCTGTACGCCTGCGTTGTCACCGAGGACGGAATCGTCGAAGGCCATGCCGCCGCGGAGCAGGTCCTCCTTGATGACAGCTTCCGGTGGTACGGACGGGAACCGCTCCATCAGGTTCTCGACCAGGCTTGTACGGCTGTGCATGTGCTGCTCTCTGGTTGATTGTCCGCGGCGGCCTGACGGCACTTCTAGGCCACCGAGACGAACACGGCGCCCTGCCCACGCGTACGGCGTACACCGGTACTGGATGCGTCGTCGGCCGTCCGGAGGGTTTGCCGGTACGCAGGTCGAAGCGCGACCCGTGGAGCCAGCACTCGATCGTGCAGTTCTCGACCACGCCCTCGGCCAGCGAGATGTCGGCGTGCGAACAGGTGTCGCTGATCGCGAATACCTCACCGCCGGTGAGTACCACCGACACCGGTACGTCCGCCACCTCGATCCGTTTGGGTGTCCTCCTCAAGCTCGCTCAGCAGGCATACCCGTGCGAATGCAGCGTCCGTGGTCAGGGCGATCCCCTCCCGTCCGGTCTCGTGTGTCGGCATGTGCGGGGGCCGGGCGTTTACCAGGTCATCGCCGAACTGGGGCTTCGCCGCGGGATGTCTCGTCGGCTCCGCCCGCGCGACTGCGACGGAACCGGCGAGTGCTGGAAGGTCAGCGGCCAGGCAACAAACGCCCGGCGCCGGCGAAGGGGCATACCCCCGACACTGGGCGCCGTGTCGCGACCGCTGCCTGTCCGGCATCACTCGTGACCACCACGCTAGCTTTGTCCGGTCCGGGGCGGATCGGTCTCCGGTAGCAGTCGTCTCGGCAGAAAGCACTAGTACTGCAACGCCGATCCATGTGGCATACCCACGCGTTCCGCCTGGGACCCCGGCGATCAGAGTGTGCGAAGCGATTGTGATCTCGGCGGGGTTCGGGCTGACGCTCGACACGGGATCGCTGGTGTACTTCACCGTCGACAGCAACGTCATCGCGTTCGGCTACTTCATCGGCGCGGCGTACTGGATGCTGCGGCGCCGCACCCCAGGACACGCCCGCTCCGCGCCTCAGCCGTGTTCTGCATGACCGGCACCGGCCTGGTCGCGCACTTCATCCTCAATAACGGCGCGACCCGCGCCCTGAGCTTGTTCTCTTTCTCCAACACTGCGCAGAGTGACCGTAGGCGTTGGGTCTATCAGGAATTAGGTGTGATTCGTCTGTTTGGCCTACGGGTCTTTCGGTGGGCTGATCGGCCTACACTCGTCCGGCCGTAAGGCGGCCGT
>NZ_JBSFMS010000233.1:0-3576 GCF_053599675.1 Streptomyces sp. NPDC000880
CACGCTGTTGAGTTCTCAAGGAACGGACGCTTCCTTTGTACTCACCCTCTCGGGCTTTCCTCCGGGCGCTTCCCTTCGGTCTTGCGTTTCCAACCTTACCAGACTCTTTTTCCGTTCCGTTTCCGGTGAGGAATTCGAATCCAGTGGCCGTTGGAGTGACCTTTTGCCTTTCGGCTGACCCGACGCTATCAGAAGCATTTCGGTCGACCTAATCGACCTTCGTGATTCGGATTAAGAATCGGGAGGCTCTGCGGAAATTCAATTCCCGTCGAGAGCGAGAGAGACACTAACGGTCACACTCGCACTTGTCCAGTCCGAGGCAACCGTTTAAATTTACCTCCCCACTGCTCCCGTGTCAACAGGTTTCGTGGGGCGGACAGGAGACTAGCAGGTCAGGGCGGGCGGTCGCACATCAGGAAGCGGCCGGGAGCTCGGCGCTGCGGTCTGTCGCTTCCACGTCGCCGGTGTCGCCCATTCGGGCTGCTCGGCCGCCCAGGATGTAGACGTACGCCAGAAAGGCCAGCTCAGCGGCGATGCCGATGGCGATGCGGGCCCAGGTCGGCAGGCCCGAGGGGGTGACGAAGCCTTCGATCACGCCCGCTACGAAGAGGATGAGGGCCAGGCCGATGGCCATGCCGATCGCGGCGCGGCCCTGTTGAGCGAGGGCTGTGCGGCGGGATTGAGGACCCGGGTCGATGACTGTCCAGCCGAGACGGAGGCCTGTGCCCGCGGCGACGAAGACTGCGGTCAGTTCGAGCAGGCCGTGCGGGAGGACAAGGCCCAGGAAAGTGTCGAGGCGACCCGCCGATGACATCAGGCCGATGCCGACTCCGAGGTTCAGCACATTGAGGAAGAGGATCCAGATCACCGGGAGGCACAGGAACGCGCCCAGAGTCAGGCACATGGCGGCGGCCTGGGCGTTGTTCGTCCAAACCTGGGCTGCGAAGGAGGCCGCGGGGTGGCTGGAGTAGTACGTCTCGTACTCACCGCCGGGGCGAGTGAGCCGGCGGAGTTCGTCGGGGGCGGCGATCGCCGACTGGACCTCGGGGTGGGTGCCGATCCACCAGCCGATGATCGCGGCGAGGACCGTGGAGAGGACCGCGGTGGGTATCCACCACTGGCGGGAGCGGTAGACAGCCGCGGGGAAGCCGGCGGTGAGGAAGCGGACCGCGTCGCGCCAGGTGGCGCGGCGGGTGCCGGTGACGGTGGAGCGGGCGCGAGCCACGAGCTGAGTGAGCCTGCCCGTAAGCATCGGGTCGGGGGCGCTGGACTGGATGAGGGAGAGGTGGGTGGCTGTGCGCTGGTAGAGGGCAACGAGTTCGTCGGCCTCGGCGCCGGTGAGGTGGCGTCCCCGGTGCAGGAGGTGGTCCAGGCGGTCCCACTCGGCGCGGTGGGCGGTCACGAAGACATCGAGGTCCATGGTCGGCTGCTGCTCCAGGCACTGGGTGCGTACGGTCCGTTCTACTGCGGCACTACTGCACTACTGCGGCGCGCTGCGGGCCAGCTTGGCAGACTGAGGAATCAGGGGGCAGTGAAGAACTACGGAAAGGGGCGGGCAGCGGTGAGTGCGCTTGTGACGGGCGATGCGGTCGTACTGGGGCTGCAGCCGGCGAAACTGCCGAGCCGGGCGCTCGCGCTCGTGATCGATCTTGTGGTCGTGTGGACCGCTTATCTCCTGATATTGCTCGGGCTTGCGGTGGCGACTGCCTCACTGGACGAAGCGGCGGTCATGGCGGTGTCGATCGCGACGTTTCTGCTGATCCTGGTGGGGGCGCCGATAGCCGTGGAGACCCTCAGCCATGGGCGGTCACTCGGGAAGCTCGCCTGTGGACTGCGGGTGGTGCGGGACGACGGTGGGCCGATCCGGTTCCGGCACGCGCTGGTGCGTGGGGCGATGGGCGTGGTGGAGATCCTGATGTCGTTCGGGGTCATCGCCTGTATCGCTTCGCTGGTGTCGGCGCGGGGGCGGCGGATAGGGGATGTGTTCGCGGGGACGCTGGTGGTGCGGGAGCGGGTGCCGGCCGCGCGGGGGATGGTGGTGCCCCCTCCGCCGCCGTGGCTCGTCGGACGGTTCGCAGAGCTGGATCTGTCGGGTGTGCCGGACGATCTGTGGCTTGCGATACGTCAGTACCTGACGCGGATGAGGCAGCTGGACCCGGCGGTGAGCGGGTCCATGGCGGGGCGGCTGGCCGGTGATCTGGCGGCGTGCACGGGGGCTCCCGCGCCGGAGGGAGTGCCGCCGGCCGCGTATTTGGCGGCTGTGGTGAATGAGCGGCAGGCGCGTGACGCCCGTCGGGCCTTCGGAGCGGGCGCGAGGGCAGCCGCAAGGGCCGGGGGCGGTGGCGCGCAGGCGGCCATGGTTCCGGGCGGGGTGGTTCCGGGCGCGGGGGCCGCGGGCGCCGACGAAGGGGCTGGAAACCCGTGGACTGCGGGCCCCGTCGGCAAAGACGCAGCGGCCGCGGGCTCGGTAGCCGCAACCGCGGGTGCTGCGGGACCGGTGGACGCGGCGCCGGTGGACGCGCGCCCGGATGCGGCGGGACCGGTGATCGCCGATGCGGTTGAGGCCGCAGGGGCCGCCGGTGCTCATGGAGCGGACGTGCCGCTCGGGGTCGCAACAGGGGCCGAGAGGGTGTCGAGGCCCACGACAGAGGCCGTGGCCGACACACCTCCCACCACCGGATTCGCACCGCCCGCCTAAGTCGGTCACCGGGAGAAGTCAGGGGAAGACCGACGGCGGGGTCTCAAGGTCTTCCAGTTCGATGCCGGGGGCCCCGAGGACCACGTCGCCGGCGATGTGAACGATGTGCTGCTCGCCCGTGTCCAGGGCGCTGACCTGGTATTCGTCCACTGTCAGGGGGCCATTGTCAGTGGCATGCGCTTCACTCTTCATCAGGGCCCAGGACTGGTCGAGAGTGCGGGGGGCGAGGACAGGATCCGTGAAGGCGACGAGGCGGACGCGCGTCGCGGGGGAACCGGGGGTGAGGCGCAGGAGACGTGCGGTGGCGACGAGGAAAGCAGGGGATGTACCGGTGAAGGCGTGGGCGCGGACATTGCCTTCGGTGGCATGAGTGCCGGTGGGGTCGGTGCGGACCCAGGTGACGCCGTCGAGAGCGGCGCCGCGGACCTGCCAGTTCGCGGCGTGGAGTTCGAGACGGATGGGTCGGCCGAGTTCGTCGAGGGTCAGGTCGACGGAGCCGGCGTGGTCGCCGGAGGGGGTGGTGATCTGGGAGACGTAACGCCAGCCGGAGGGGCCGGGGGCGCACTGGAAGTGTTCTTCACCGAGGGGGGTGTGATCGTGCGGATCGTGGAGCGAATAGCGGCCGCGGGGCATGGGGGCGTAGGTGTCCTTGTGCGGTGAGGCTCTGGATGCGGAACCGGAGCCGGAGCCGTTCCCGGACGGTACGGGGCAGGCCCCCGACACGGGGGTGCGGGGGCCTGCCTGGTACCGCAGGTACCTGCTGCTGAGGGTGTCAGTAGCAGGTCAGTAGCGGTAGTGGTCGGACTTGTACGGGCCCTCGACCGGGACACCGATGTAGTCGGCCTGCTCGGGGCGGAGCGTGGTCAGCTTCACGCCCA
>NZ_JBSFMS010000234.1:0-3392 GCF_053599675.1 Streptomyces sp. NPDC000880
AAATCCGTTGGGGCCTTCAACGGGGCGGTGAGGGGACGGGTCAACCCCAATTCTCCCCACCCTTCGGCTATCGCCCGACGGCGTAGCCCTGCATGCCGCGCGGGTTCGCGCCTGCCGACAGGACGCCGGTTTCAGGGTCGCGGGCGACCGCGCAGAGCCGACCCTCCGACCATGGTTCGCCGACCGTGACCTCGTGCCCGCGGCGTCGGAGTTCGGCAATGGTGGAATCGCCGATTCGCGATTCCACCGTGACGCCTCCCGGCTTCATGCCGCGCGGATAGAAAGAACTCGGAAAACTCTCGTTGTGCCAATTCGGCGCGTCGATCGCGCCTTGCAGGTCGAGCCCGCCACGCACTTTCTGCCGCAATGCGACGGCGAGGAAGAAATGCACGCTCCACTGGTCCTGCTGATCACCACCGGGAGTCCCGAATGCCATGATCGGCTCTCCATCCCGAAGTGCCATGGACGGTGTGAGCGTGGTACGAGGGCGCCGGCCGGGGGACAGGGAGTTGGGCAGTCCGGGCTCGAGCCAGGTCATCTGCAGCCGGGTGCCCAGCTGGAAGCCGAGGCCGGGCACAGCGGGGTTGGACTGCAGCCAGCCGCCGCTCGGGGTGGCGGCGATCATGTTGCCCCAGCGGTCGACCACGTCCAGGTGACAGGTGTCCCCTCGGGTGTAACCGTCCTTCGCCACCGTCGGTTCACCGGCGCCGGCGACCGGTGGCAGGTCCACGGGGCCGTTGTCGGCGACGTGCCGGGCATGCTTGCTCAGCCTGGGGGCCCGCCCGTCGGGGCTGCCCGGCCGCAGTTCGAATGAAGCCCGCTCTGTGATGAGGGCACGCCGGGCGTCGTTGTACTCAGCGGAGAGCAGTGTCTCCAGCGCCACGTCCGCGCTGTCGCCGTACCAGGCCTCACGGTCGGCCATCGTGAGTTTCATGCCCTCGATGAGGGTGTGCACGTAGTCCGGCGTGCCGTAGTCCAGCTGGGTGCCGCGCAGCAGGGCGAGCTGCTGGAGGAACACCGGGCCCTGGCTCCACAGGCCCGGCTTGGCCACCGTCCAGCCGTTCCAGTCGTAGGTGGCGGGCTCCTCGTAGGTCGCGGAGAACCCGGCGAGGTCCGCGCCGGTGAGGGTACCGGCATGCCGCTCGCCGGATGTGTCCATGGTGGGGCGTGCCGCGAACTCGGCGAGAGCCTCGGCGATGAAGCCCTCGCGCCACACCCGGCGGGCCGCGTCGATCTGGGTCTCGCGGCCGGAGCCCGCCGCTTCGGCTTCCGCGATGACCCGCCGCCAGGTACCCGCCAGCGCCGGATTGCGCAGCAGGGCGCCGGGAGCGGGGGACTTGCCGTCGCGGAGATAGATCTCGGCCGACGTGGGCCACTCGGTTTCGAAGAGCTCTCGTACCGTTTCGACAGTCTCGCCGATCCGCTCAACGACGGGGTGCCCGTGCTCGGCGTAACCGATGGCGTACTTCAGTACGTCGGAAAGCCTCTTGGTGCCGTGATCGCGCAGAAGCAGCATCCAGGCGTCGAACGCGCCGGGCACGGCGGCGGCCAGCGGACCAGTGCCGGGCACGAGGTCCAGGCCGAGCGACGTGTAGTGCGCGATGGTCGCGCCGGCGGGTGCCGGGCCCTGCCCGCAAAGGACTTGGGGCCGATGGCCGGCCGGGGCCAGGATCATCGGAGCTTCGCCCGCAGGTCCGTTCAGGTGCGGTTCGACGACGTGCAGCACGAATCCGGCGGCGACCGCTGCGTCGAAGGCGTTGCCGTCGTCCTCCAGTACTGCCATGGCCGTCGAGGAGGCGAGCCAGTGGGTGGAGGACACCATGCCGTGGATGCCTTGCAGGGTCGGTCGGGTGGTGAACAACTTGGTCCTTTCCGTTCACGTTTGCGGCACTGTCCAAGAACGCGGGTCAGCTTCCCCGGGCGCGTTCCTCGACTCACCTCACGCAGGTCCCGCCAGTTCCAGGACGACCTTGCAGGGAGTAAACACCTGCTTCTGACTCTGCGTCCAAGACATCTATGACACTATTCAAATAGCCAATCGCTATAGATCAGTTGGTGAGGACTCCATGGAACGCCACCAGCTCGAGTACTTCGTGGCCGTCGTGGAGCAGGGCGGGTTCACCCACGCTGCGCGGTCGCTGCGCGTCGCCCAGCCTTCGCTGTCGCGTGCGATCCAGAAACTCGAACGCGACCTCGGGGTCACGCTCTTCCACCGGGTCGGCCGCAACGTCGTGCTCAGCAACGCCGGGGAGATGCTGGCGGACAGGGCGAGGCTTGTGCTCCGCGATCTCGACGCCCTGCGTGCCGCGGCGCGGTCGATCGGTCAGGGAGCAGTGGGCAGGGTGGATGTCGCTGCGACGTCATCCTCGGCACTGGAACCCGTGACAAGCATTGTCGCCGAACTCCGCGAGCGTCATCCCGGTGTCACGGTCAGTACCTCGTCCGGCCTGTCTGCGGCCGAAGTGGCCGCCATGGTGCTCCAGGGCCGCTGCGAGGTCGGGGTCTCCGGCAGTGCCGAGCGCCCCGCCGGCCAGGGGCTGGTCGCCCATCACCTGCGAGACGAAGAGTTCCTGCTCGTAGTCCCACCGAACACGATGGCGGACACCGGGCCCACGGTGACTCCCGAGGCGCTGCGCGGCATGCGGTTCGTGGTGACCAAGCCGGCGACGGCGGTCCGCGCCCTGTTCGACCGGCTCGCCGCCACTGTCGGCGATATGACCATCGCGGCGGAGGTCGGTGACCGGAGCGTGGTCCTGCCCATGGTGCTCAAGGGAATCGGGGCCGGCCTGATGCCGGACGGCTGGGCTGATCTCGCCAGGCGGGCCGGTGCGGAGGTCTACGGGTTCTCGCCCGCGGAAACACTTCCGCAGTGGCTCGTGTACCGGGGCGGCCCCGTCACCGCCGCGACCCAGGCCTTCATCGACACCACGTTGGCCATCGGCCGCGGCCAGTGACCGATGAGCCTCCGGTCGGCGATCAGGCAGCCACTAGGTCAGAACCTGTCCTACATAGCGCTGGGACCTCTGTGGGGATGCGAAGCATGTGGTGTGCGGTGACCCTGGAGATGTGGGGGCTCACGCGCGAGGAGGGTGACCGGATGTCCATGATGGACAAGCTCAGGAGCATGCTCAAGGGCCATGAGGAACAGGCCGACAAGGGCGTCGACAGGGCGGGTGACTTCGCCGACGACAAGACCGGGGGCAAGCACAGCCGTCAGGTGGACACCGGCCAGGACAAGCTGAAGGAGCAGCACGGCGCGGACCGCCGGGACGAACCGCCCCAGACCTGACCGCGCTGCGCCCGCTGGCGGCTGCTGAACGGTCTGGACGACATCAGCCTCACCCTTCAGAACGAAGCGGACATCGCGACTTACGAGGCATCCCGACCGGCCT
>NZ_JBSFMS010000235.1:0-2875 GCF_053599675.1 Streptomyces sp. NPDC000880
CGGTCGGGCGCCAGCCCGTGGACCTCGGGATGCACCGAGTGCCCGAGGTCCGGTGTTGCCACCGCGCTGCCGCGCTTGACGACGGAGCGGAACCGGTTCGAGCCGGGCGGGGACCTGTCCGGCGCAGCCATGGGGCGCCGGCTCGGCCAGACGGCGCAGAACGGCCGCAAGGTCCGTATCCGACTGCTCAAGCGGTACGCGGCGAACACCGGCCAGCGCGTTGACAAGGAGTTCAATGTCGAGGAGCTGGTGACCGCTATCGGGGCCAGTAAGGCATCCTGACGCCCCCACACTCGCACGTCTTGCGGCGGGCGCCCCGAAGGCCGGGGCGTCCGCCGCCTGCATGATCGGACCTCACCATGACCCCGGAGATCCTGGCCCGGATCACCGCCGCCCGCGCCGCCCGCGACCTGTCCGACCTTGCGCGCCAAGCAGTCGGCACGACGGCCGCGGCCATGACCCCCGCCGAGCGGCTCGTCTTCGCCCGACGCCTGCGCCAGATGGCCAATGAGCTCGTTGACTTCACCACCGTGGCCGAGGCGTTGAACGGCACCCCTTGGCCGGAGATCGCCATGGCCCTCAGCCGGCGTGACGCAGCAACGGTGGAAGGCGAGTACGCGGAATCGGTGGCGGAGTGGCGGGAGCTGTCCGCCGAGCAGATGGCGGACGCGGCCGAGGGGGCAGAGGCCCTTGACGCCTGGTACGCCCGGCACCGCGAGGACGCCGACCCTGCCGTGGAAACTCCTGTGTCGGATCTCCTCAATAGGGATTGATCAAGCGCCAACCCGCGCTAAAATAGTACAGCGGTGCGGTTGGCGAGAGCTTAGGGCTTGCCACGGCGCAGCATCCCGGGAGAGCAACCCGGGGCCCCGAACCGAAGGAACGCACGCCATGGCTGGAATCATCGCGCCCCAGCGCGAACGCACCTCTCGGACGCCGACGTGCAAACCGAATCCGCCCATCATCGTGATTACGGGAGCGGAGAAGACCGGCAAGAGCTCCGAGGCGGTACGCGGCTCCAGTTCCGACCTCGTCGGCATGACGTACTGGATCGAGATCGGCGGCACGGAGGGCACGGCGGACTACTACGGCCGCATCCCCGGTGCCCGGTACGAGATCGTTCAGCACGACGGCTCCTACCAGGACATCCTTGACGCGATCCGCTGGGCCATCGCCCAGCCCCGTGTCAACGGTAAGCCGAACATGATCGTCCTCGACTCCGTCACCTCTCTGTGGGACATGCTCAGCGACGAGGTTGCCCTCCTCGCCCGGCACCGTGCCGTACGCAAGGCGCAGGAGAACCGGCGGCGCGCACCCAACCTCGACGACATGGTCACCGAAGACCGGGACCTGTGGAACCGGGCCAAAGACCGGTGGGGAGAAGTGCTGTGGCTCCTACGCCGGCACTCCGGCCCCTCACTGCTGATCGCCCGCCAGGAGATCGTCACCGCCTACGAGAACGGCCAGGCAACCCGGCACACCACCCGCAGGATCAAGGCGGAGAAGAACCTCGGCGCGGCCGTCGACGCCATCGTGGAGCTACACGCCCTCGGCGAGGCGCACCTGACCGGTGTCCGGACACTTCACTGGGAGATCGAGCCCGGTGAGACCGAGCGGTTCGAGAATTTCTCCGTGGACGCGCTGCTGCGGCGGATGGGCTTCGAGGAGGCCGCCGACACCCGGTCGGCGCACGAGTCGCGGCCGGAGGCGTATTTGCAGGAGCAGGGCAACGCGTCCGCGCAATCCCGCCCGGCACCCGCTCAGCCGCACGGTGAACCCATGCTGACCGGCCCGCAGGCCGTGGACATCATCCGCGATGCGCTCATGGACGAGACCAACCCGGAAGCGGCTCTGCAGGGCATCCGCGAGCAGTGGGGCATCGAAACCCTCTCTCGGGTCACCACCCACACGAAGAGGGGGACGATGAGCGCGAACGACCTGATCACCCGGTCGCTCCAGTACGCCAAGGAGAAGGCCAAGGCTGCGGACGGCAACGCGGGGGCCACCCCCAGCACGCCGCCCGGCCCGCCCCCGAGCCAGGCAACCGGAGACGAGGCCCGCGAGCACCTGCAGGAGGGCGAGGAACACGCCATCTCCGCGGCCGAGTCCAGCCCTGAGCCGCCGGACGAGGGGGCGCCGCCCCCGCCTGACCCCGAGGGCGACGAGGAGCCGCCCGGGGAGCAGCCCGAGGATGTCAGCGCCGCAGAAGAGCCGCAGGACCTCCCGAAGCCGCCCGCTCCGCGCCCCCGCAGGAACAAGGCGGCACAGATGGCTCTCGATGCGTTGGAGGACGAGGCCACTGTTCAGGCGCGCCTGCTGTTCCTCACCGTGGGTGAGCACCTTGGGCCGATCTCCGAGAACGGCGACCCGTCGATGTCCGCACTGCGGGACTACCTCGAGGCAAATCGGCCCACCGTCATCGCCACACTGGAAGACGACGGCAAGACAGAGCTCGCCAACGCCTACCGGAACGCGCGTATGCCGGAGCTGCGGATCAAGTCCATGTTCGCGAAGCTGCTCGACGGGGCCCCCTCTTCGCGGTGAGGTGACGTGAGGTGACGCGCCCCGGGACTGCCAGGGGCGCGCCTTCGCGGCTCGCTCGTGGCGCGCTCCGCATCACGTCACGTCACCTCGTCAGGCGCGCCCGCGCCGTCTTCCGTACCCCCGGAGGCGCGCCCCTGTCGGACACCGCCGCGCGCCGCTCCCGGCTCAAGCGCGCGCCCATGAGCGGTCGAGGGCGCGCCTCGGCGCGGAGCGCGCGCCCGGGTCCTCAGCGCGCGGCGCGCACATCAGGGCGCCGGTGAACCGTCGCTGACCGACCTCATCGAGCGCAGTGCCGAGTTGAAAGGGCAGCTGGTCGCCTTCGCGCAGAGCG
>NZ_JBSFMS010000236.1:0-2697 GCF_053599675.1 Streptomyces sp. NPDC000880
ATGCGCGCGCCGGCGAGCGGCTGCACGGCGGCGTACTCCTTACGGATCGACATCAGACCGGGCATCTCATGCTCGGCCAGAGTGATCTCCTTGCGGCCGAAGGTGGCGAGGGAGAGGTCGGCGACCTTGAAATCCTGGCCGGTGGCGACAGTCGACATACGAGCTGCTCCTCGTGTTCGGATCGAGGGTGGGTACGGCTGGCTCTGCGGCGGCCATAGGCATACCAATGCCCGGGCGCTCGCAGTGCAGTCCGTCGGAGGCCCTCTCTCCCTCGGCCGGTTCCGCACAACGGGACCGCCCGACCGCCATCAGCAGCGACGTCTGACTCTGGTCACGAATCTACACCGATCGGCGCAGTGGACCCCAGCCCGCCCACGGCTGGGTTCCGGCCACATCCAGGGCCCGTCGGCGGTGGCAAGTAGGACCGCAGGGCTTTTGATTAGGCGCTTGTCTGGTGCACGATGCTCTGCGGATCGGGAACAACCGTACGATCTGCGCACGAAGTGTTAGGAGAACCACGTGACCAGTCCGGCGAGCGAGCAGCGGAAGTTGAAGCTGCTTGCGGTGACTGCCTGTCCGACAGGCATCGCCCACACCTATATGGCCGCGGAAAAGCTGGCGCAGGCCGCAGACGCGCTCGGCATCGAGATGAAGGTGGAGACTCAGGGCTCCATCGGGGTCGAGAACGCCCTGACTGACAACGATGTCCAAGACGCGGACGGCATCATCATCGCCGCCGACAAGGACGTCGACCGCAGTCGGTTCGTGGGGAAGAAGGTGCTGGCCGTCGGTGTCGCGGAGGGCATTCACCACCCCGAGCGCCTGATCGAGCAGGTGCAGAACGCACCGGTGCACGGGGCGGGCGGCGGAGGCGGGGCCGCCACGCCGCCGACCGGCTCGGGCGGCTCGAGCGGTGGCGGCAAGGAGCGCAGCGTCGCGTACAAGGCGCTGATGAACGGCGTCTCGTACATGATCCCGTTCGTGGTGGTCGGCGGGTTGCTCATCGCCGTCTCGCTGGCGCTGGGCGGCGACGCGACCTCGAAGGGGTACGTCATCCCGGAGGGGACCTTCTGGGCTCACGTCAACGCCATCGGCGTCATCGGCTTCACGCTGATGATCCCCATCCTGTCCGGCTACATCGCCTACGCGATCGGCGACCGGCCCGCGCTCGTGCCGGGCATGATCGGCGGCTGGATAGCCAACACCGGTGCGCTGTACGACTCGGAGGCCGGCGCGGGCTTCATCGGCGCGATCGTCACCGGCTTCCTGGCCGGTTATCTGGTGCTGTGGATCAAGAAGGTCAAGGTCCCCAGGTTCGTACAGCCGATCATGCCGATCATCGTGATCCCGATCGTCGCGACGACAGCGCTGGGCCTGTTCTTCATCTACGTCATCGGCAAGCCGATCTCGTGGGTCTTCACGCATCTCACCGACTGGCTCAGCGGCATGACCGGGACCAGTGCGATTCTGCTGGGCGCGATTCTGGGGCTCATGATCGCGTTCGACATGGGCGGGCCGGTCAACAAGACCGCGTTCCTGTTCGGCGCCGGGCTCATCGCGACCGGCAACCAGACCGTCATGGGCATGTGCGCGGCTGCGATTCCGGTCATGCCTCTGGGGCAGGGACTCGCCACGCTGATCCGGCGGCGGCTCTACTCGCAGCAGGAGCGGGACACCGGTATGGCCTCGATCTTCATGGGCATGTTCGGCATCTCCGAGGGTGCGATCCCCTTCGCGGCGGCAAGGCCCGCGCAGGTCATTCCGGCGAACATGCTCGGTGGTGCGGTGGCTGGTGGGATCGCCGGTCTGGCCGGCGTGAAGGACGCGGTTCCGCACGGTGGGCCGATCGTGGCCGTGCTCGGTGCGGTCGGTGGGGTGCCGATGTTCTTCCTGGCCGTCGCCATCGGCACCGTCGTCACCGCGATCACCACGAATGCGCTGATCGACATCAAGGAGCGGAAGAACCGTGGCGCGGCGGGGGCGGCTGCCCTCGTGCCTGCCGGTGCGGGTGCTGGTGCCGGCGCTGGTGCTGGTGCCGGCGCTGGTGCGGTGGCGCCGGAACCGGTGCTCGCCGGGGTCGGCGCCGGTACGGGTGCCGCTACGGAGGTCTCGGGTGCCGCGGGCGTACGTACGGAGACGTCGCTCACTCCCTCGCCCGCCGCCGCCGAGCCTGCCGAGGACGAGGTGCTGTCCGGGTTTCTGACCGCGCAGACCGTGAAGGTCCAGCTGGCCGCCGACAGCAAGGACGCCGCCATCCGCGAGATGGCCGCGTTGCTCGCCACCACCGGCCGGGTCGCCGATCCCGACGCCCTCGTGGCGGCCGCCTTCGCCCGCGAGGACCAGGGCACCACCGGGCTCGGCGAGGAGATCGCCATCCCGCACGCCAAGACCGACGCGGTCACCGCGCCGATCGTCGGGTTCGCGCGGTCGGCGGAGGGCGTCGAGTGGGGTTCGCTCGACGGCACGAAGGCCAAGTTGATCTTCATGATCACCGTGCCGGAGGCAGCCGCCGGCGATGAGCACTTGCGGATCCTGGCGATGCTGTCCCGCAAGCTCATGGACACCGGCTTCCGGGAGCGGCTGTCGGCTGCGCCCGACGAGGCGGCGATCCTCGACGTGCTGCGCGAAATCGCTCATCTCTCGGCGCAAGGACGCGTTCAGGTCGTATCAAGCGCTCACGCCACCGAGGGCGCTCAC
>NZ_JBSFMS010000237.1:0-2437 GCF_053599675.1 Streptomyces sp. NPDC000880
CGGTGTCGTCGTGGGGCTCGGGCGGGGCCGGTGTGTCGGGAGCTGAGGTGCTGCCGGTGTCGTCGTGGGGCTCGGGCGGGGCCGGTGTGTCGGGAGCTGAGGTGCTGCCGGTGTCGTCGTGGGGCTCGGGCGGGGCCGGTGTGTCGGGACACGGGGGGCCGCCCTTGCCGCCGCTGCCGGAGCCACCACGCCCGTCCTTGCCGCTGTGGCCGCCGCAGCGGCCGTTGCCGCCGCGGCCGCCGGCGCCGCCCGTGCCGGCGGCGCCCGGCGCCGTGCAGACAGTGCCGTCGGTACCGGTGCCGTTGCCGCCGTTGCCACCGTTGCCGCCATCACCGGGACGGCAGGGATCGTCGTAACCGCCGTGGTCTTTGTGGTCCTTGTGATCGCCATGACCTTCGTGGTCCGTGTGGCCGTCGTAACCGCCGTGGTCTTTGTGGTCCTTGCGACCGTCATGGTCCTTGCGGTCTGTGGTGATTGCCGATTCCGCCACGTTCCGCGCTGTCGGCGCAAACGCTGCGGAATCCGGTATCAGGACATCGCCGGCTCCCAGGAGGACGGAGGTGGCGCCGACGGCCAGGAGGGCGGAGGTGGCGACGACGGCCAGACGACGCGTCCAGATGGTGTCATTCATAAATATCTATGTCCTCTTTTCGCGCGCTCTCACCAATTGTGAGAATGAGTAAAAAACTCGGTCTCTTTGGGTGGATTCATGATGTGTGGCCGGGAATCCGGTAGGTAGCACGGATGTGCGCTCGTTTTTCCTTTCCGGTGGGCCCGCACTTCCAGTAGGCCCGAGCAGCGCAGCATGGTCACGTTCCGACAAGTCGTGGCTTGACGCAGCCGAATGCATCGGGTAATTGCCCGTAAAAAACGCTGGCGTGTGGGTGCTGACGTCCGCGTGCCCCGGCCGCTGTCCCCGGGCCCGCACACCGGGCCGTATCTCCTGCCCACCCCGCCCCTGGGACTGCGTTGGGAAATCCGTAAACCGGCTTCGTTGACTTGTTGAGGTCGGCATGACCGTTGTGTGCGTCGGATCGACGGGTGGGGCTGGGTGTTGTTGGAGTCGCGGGGCGATCGTGGGGTGCCGGAGCTGACCGCTCGGGTGGTGCGGGCGTCGTTGCCCAAGGGCACGATCGCGGTGCGGGTGCGGGTGCGTGAGGCGCTCGGTTCACTGTTTGCGGACGAGTCCTTTGCCGAGGTATTCGCAACGCGGGGATGTGTCCGGCCGTGTCGCCGGGGGCGCTGGCGCTGGGTCTCGGTCCTGCAGTACGCCGAGGGGCTCACTGATCGGCAGGCTGCTGACCAGGTGCGGGCCCGCATGGACTGGACGTTCCTCGTCGCCTTGGATGGACGACCCGGGGTTTGACTGGGGGCGTGGCATGGGCCTCATACATGAGGTCCTCGGCGACAAGAAGCTGTACTACGTCGTCAGGTCGTACGGCTGGCTTTATCGAGCAGTTGTGGGATCTGGCACACACGAGGGGCTTTGGCTGGAGTTCGGCCGGGTTGGTCGGATGCGGCTCTTTCTTCGTCGATCAGCATTGCCACAGGAAGGCGGCCTGGGTGCAGGGCGCGCAGGCGAAGGCGAACGCCGTGCCGCAGCCGCCGAAGTTCATGGCCGTAGCGTGATCCGGTCCCTCCTCGAACTGTGCGACCAGGTTCATGGGCTGGGTGCAGGTGGGGCATGTGGGTGTCTCATCGCTCTGAAGCCAGTCGGGCTGTCCGCCGAGCTGTCCCAGGACATTCCCCAGGCTGTTTCCGCTGCGGTTGCCCCATTCTTCGCGTGCACTGAAGTAGTCGGCGGAAGGCGAGGACACCAGGGTCACGGCGTTGACGACCCCGAGGCGGAGAACTTCCTCGTCCTCGTCCGGTTCGGGTGCGGGCATCGGCTTCAGCGTGTCAGAGGGGAACAGCAGGGCGCGGTTACCGCCGACCGTGGGGCTCCACTCGTCGCACATGCCGGGATCGTTCTGGCACATGAAAATCGCCATGACATGGCTGGCGTGTGTGTGGCCTTGGCCGATCGGGCGGCCCAGGCCATCCAGGATGATCTGGGCCAGGAACTGCATTGGCCCGCCGCAGGTCGCGCAGCGGGGCCATGCCGCCCCCGCAGGGGCCAGCGGCATTCCTCCCGTGCGCGTGACCAGTGCATCAGGCTCGCCTGGTCCTGCGTAAGTCATCAGCGTCGTCGTCATGGAACCGGACCCTACGACAGCCCACCGACACCTCATGGGGCAAGGGCGGTGAGTAGGACGCGCTTGCGTAGCAGCGGGAGTTTGGCACGGCCGAACATCTGGCGCTTGATCATCTTGATGTGGTTGACGCGGCCCTCGACAGGTCCGGAGGGGAGTGTCATGAATTAGGTGTGTACCTCCCCGTAGGAGTCACCTGATGAGTACGACAACGGATCACCTGATCGAGGCCGCTGACGGTGTGT
>NZ_JBSFMS010000238.1:0-2358 GCF_053599675.1 Streptomyces sp. NPDC000880
TGACTTCCCTCAGCTGCCGTCCGGCTGCCAGATCATCCTTGAGTCGAAGGCCAAGGATCTGATCATCGAGAACATCCGCAGCCAGCTCAGCGTCACCCGCCGCCACGACGGCACAGCTCCAGGCCCGGGCGCAGGCCCAATCCCCGGCCGCGGGCGTACGGTTCGTCGACATCGAGGGCGACGGCGGCACCGTACTCAAGGCCAATGTGGTCACCCCGTCCGGCGCGGACGGCAGCCGCAGCTACCCCGTGATCGTGCTGCCCACCAGTTGGGGCATGCCCCAGACCGAGTACCTCGCCCAGGCGAAGAAGCTTGCCGACTCCGGTTATGTGGTGGTGAATTACAACTCCCGCGGCTTCTGGCAGTCCGGCGGCTACATCGAGGTGGCAGGACCGCCCGACATCGCCGACGCGTCCAAGGTGATCGACTGGGCACTGGCGAACACCCCCGCCGACCCCGGCAAGGTCGGCATGGCCGGAGTCTCGTACGGCGCGGGCATCGGCCTCATCGCCGCCGCCCACGACAAGCGCATCAAGGCCGTGGTCGCCCTCAGCGGCTGGGCCGACCTCATCGACTCCATCTACAGCGGCCGCACCCAGCATCTGCAGGCCGCGCTCATGCTCAGCGGCGCCGGCTGTCTCACCGGCCGCCCGAGCGCCGAACTCCAGCAGATCATGAGCGACTTCCTCACCTCCAACCTCGCCAGGGAACAGGAAATGATCAAGTGGGGGAAGCAGCGCTCCCCCGCCACCTATCTGGACGAGATCAACGCCAACGGCGCGGCCATCATGCTCGGCAACGCTTGGGGCGACTCGCTCTTCCCGCCCAATCAGTACGCGGACTTCTACGAGAAGCTCACCGGGCCCAAGCGCCTGGAGTTCCGCCCGGGCGACCACGCCACGGCCGAGGGCACCGGACTGCTCGGGCTGCCCAACGACACCTGGACCAGCGCCCATCGGTGGCTCGACCACTACCTCAAGGGCGCCGACAACGGCGTGGATCACGAGCAGCCCGTCCGGATCAAGTCCCGTTCCACCGGCAGGTACGAGAGCTACCCCGACTGGAAGTCACTGGTGGCGACAGAGCGCAAGATCGAGCTGGGCGGCACAAAGAAGATCCACGCCAACATCGACTCGGGCGCCAACGGAGGGGTCATCTTCCTCTCCAGCATCCTGGACCAGTTCGCCAGGCTGCCCCCGATGGCTTCGATCCCGCTGCTGCCACGCTCGTTCGCCGCCGTCTGGCAGTCCGAGCGGTACGGCTCGCAGCAGGTGGTCCGCGGCACCGCCAGGCTGCACACCACGGTCACCAGCACCAAGGAGAGCGGCACCCTCGTCGCATACCTCTACGACGTGGGCCCGCTCGGCCTCGGCAAGCTGGTCAGCAATGCGCCGTACACCTTCCACGGCAAGACGCCCGGAAAGCCGTTCGCCGTCGACCTGGAGCTGTTCTCCACCGCCTACGACGTTCCGGCGGGCCACCGTCTCGCCCTGGTCGTCGACACCGTCGACCCGCTCTACATCGAGCACAACCCGTCCGGCGCGCAGCTGACCTTCTCCTCGTCCGCAGCCGACCCGTCCTATCTGTCGGTCCCGCTGCGCGAGAAGTGATCACCGGCTGCTGCCGGGCGGGTACTGCCCCTGAGCCACTGCTCCCCCTACGACCTGGGGGCCATGGGGCGACCCTCACCCGGCAGCGGCGTTCCTGGTTCGGCCGGGGCGACTCCACGGCCTCTTTTCGGGCTGCGGTGCTGTCGCCCGGCCGGCCAGTCGGCGAACCGGGAGAACAGCATGCACACCCCGATGCAGATCGGCGAGATCACCATCACCACGGGGATGAACGCCAAATCGTAGTGGCTGAGCCGGCCGGTGGCGAGGCTCCCCCGGGAGCGAGCGAGAGCACCGCTGCGATTTCGTAAAGGGCGGTGGAATCGGTCATCGGGCGACTCCATGGCGCTTCGTCATGAGTCCTGCCCCCGTCAGTGCTTGAGGATCTTGGAGAGGAAGTCCTTGGCGCGGTCGCTCTCGGGGTGGGTGAAGAAGTCCTCCGGGGTCCGGTCCTCGATGATGCGGCCGTCCGACATGAAGACGACACGGTTGGCGGCGGAGCGGGCGAAGCCCATCTCGTGGGTGACGACGACCATGGTCATGCCGTCGCGGGCGAGCTGCTGCATCACCTCCAGCACTTCGTTGATCATTTCCGGGTCGAGGGCCGAGGTGGGCTCGTCGAAGAGCATGACCTTGGGGTCCATGGCAAGCGCGCGGGCGATCATGGCCGTGGCTTCCGTCATGATCGGGATACCGGCCACCCGGACCTGGCACAACCGGGCGCGCAGGCCGTCTCGGGAGGTGACGAGAG
>NZ_JBSFMS010000239.1:0-2330 GCF_053599675.1 Streptomyces sp. NPDC000880
GGTGGTGTGGTAACTCCCATCATCGCAGGTCAGCAGGCACCTCTCTTCGATTCTTTATCCACGGGACACGGGCTGACCGGTGGATCGAGGCTAAGTAGCAGATCAGAGGGCCCTTACCGGATTGGTAAGGGCCCTCTGGCGTTGCTGTGTGTCTATCTGCGTGACTAGCGTTCCGGATCCCGCTTGAAGATGCCGTCCATGACCACGGCTCCGGTCTGGATCACGGGCCGGATCTGCTTCCGGTAGACCTCCTCGGTCACGGCCGTGCCAGAGTGGCCGACGAGTCGGGAGATCTCTTCCAGCGGGACTCCGCGGTCGGAGAGCAGGGACACGAAGCTGTGGCGGAGCTCCCGGGGCGTCCACTCGTCGGCGTTGATCCCCTCGGCATCCTTGAGCGTCTGGCGGAAAGCCCGCCGCACGTTGGTGGCATCGAGCAGCTTGCCCACCGCCGACGAGAAGACGAGCCCCTGCTCCTCCCAGTCGTCGCCAGCGGCGAGCCGGTCCCAGCCCTGGTTATCGGACTGCTGCCAGAGAACCTCCACGCACCGTGCCGGCAGAGCGAGCGTTCGGCGAGACTTCCGGGTCTTCATGTCCGCGCCCCGGCGGACCGAACGCCACAGCGCGATATGCGGAAGCCGCGGCGGGTCGGCGTCTGGCTCGCCCTTCAGGAACACGGGTCCCAGGTGAGCGCCCGCAGTTCCTCAGTACGCGCACCGGTCAGCAGCGTGACGACGATGTACGCGTGCATCGAGGTCCCCTTGGCCGCCTCGAGAACCGCCTCGGCCTGGGCGAAGGTGAGCGCCTTGGAAGGTCGCCCTGTCTGCCCTTGGGGCACGGAGCACAACCCGACGACATTGCGCTTCACCTTGTCCCGGGCCATGGCCCGCTTGACCGAGCGATTCAGGCAGGAGTGGACCGCCTGCAACGTGCGCGTGCTGAGGATCTGGGCTTTGTATCACTCGCGCCAAAGCAGCTCCAGCCCAAAGCCGTTCCACCGACCTCACAGCTTGGCCAGGAGACGCACTGAAGCTCTGCCCGTACCCGCAGTTCGCTTTGTTCACCAGAAACGAGCAGCGAATGTCCAGCTCGGTCGGCGGCACTCGATTCGGGACGATGTCGATGTTCACGAGAACGACAGCGCCTGCAGTGGTGGCTCCCAATCGAGGCACAGCAGCGTCGCCGAGAGGGAGGAAGATGGAAGGGAGGGGAGGATCACGCAGGGGGCATGGAAGGGGCTGGCGGTCGTGGATCTTGTACTGCGCCCGGGTACCGCGGACGATGCCGCAGAATGCGGCAGGATCTGTTTCGAGGCCTTCGCCGGGCTAGCCCGTGAGCATGCGTTTCCCCCCGACGTACCCAGTCCCGAGATGGGCATCGCACTGATCGAGTCGTTCCTGACCCACCCGGGGTTCTACAGTGTCGTCGCCGAGTTCGACGGGCGGATCGTAGGGAGCAACTTCCTCGACGAGCGCTCGCCCGTTGTCGGTGTCGGGCCCATCACCATCGATCCCGGTATGCAGAACCGGGGTGTGGGCCGCCGGCTGATGCGGGACGTGATGCAACGGTCCGCCGAGCGCAGAGTGCCGGGGATCCGGCTGCTGCAAAGCGGGTACCACACCAGATCGTTTTCGCTCTACGCAAGCCTGGGGTTCGCGTTTCGGGAGACGCTGGCATGCATGCAGGGACCGGCGATCTTGCGCACAGTGCCTGGGCATACAGTTCGGGAGGCCACGGACGCGGACCTCGCCGCCTGTAACGAAGTGTGCCGTCGGGTACACGGCGTCGACCGTGGCGGCGAGGTCGCCGACGCGCTGAAACAAGGCTCGGTCCGTGTTGTCGAGGACGGGGGGAACGTCACCGGTTACGCCACGGATCTGGCGTTCTTCGCGCACGCGGTAGCCGAAACCACCACGGGCCTCCAGGCCCTGATCGCCTCGGCTCCCACCTTCGGCGGTCCCGGCATCCTCGTGCCCGCCAGCAACAGCCTGCTGCTGCAATGGGGGCTCGCGAACGGCCTCAAGGTGGTGCAGCTGATGAGCTTGATGACCATCGGCCTCTACAACGAGCCCGCCGGGGCGTACCTGCCATCGATCCTCTACTGAGGAGCTTCGGGCCCCGGACCTCACTCCGCATGGCCCTCGCCGACGCTGCGGCCGCGGCGTATGGTCAGTGATCGCCAAGGGCAGCAGGCATCCGCGAGGGATGCTGTCGAAACACGGGTTCTGGCTCAGATTCCGTTTGCGCCGTGAGGCGCTGTTGGTTCGAGTGGAGGTGTAAGACCTGCACCAACCCGCTGTCGCAGCAGTGGGGTTGAAGCTGAGGGCAGCCTG
>NZ_JBSFMS010000240.1:0-2310 GCF_053599675.1 Streptomyces sp. NPDC000880
TGGCGTGTGACCAGTGCAAATCTTCAGAAGAAGCGACTCGTCTCAGCCCGAAGGGCACCGTGCGGCCCGAAAAGAGCAACGGCCAAAAGGCCGTGTGCGTTTTGGCATGTACAAGAAAGGCTCTGACCGGCATTCCTGCTGGTCAGAGCCCTGATCCGGAGTGCCCCCGGCAGGATTCGAACCTGCGCACACGGCTCCGGAGGCCCTTTGAGTCTCAGACAATGCAGCTGGTCAGGGCCGCGCAGGTGCTCGTTCGGCTGGGGTCCGGCCACAGATAGTCCATCAGGACGTGACCACCGCCTTAGGAGTTCGATCGCTCCTCGGCGCTGCCGGGGAGCCACCCGGTTACGCTGGCCATGCTAGACCGCCTGGGAGTGCTGACGTCTGGCGCCGTTGATGTCACTCGTGGATGTCAGAACGGTGCAACCGCGCGTGCTCGCTGACACGATGGTCCCGTGACTGGTCTGGAGCGCATCAATGCAGAGAGCGTGGCCTACTTCCGAGCACTCGACGAGAACGCCACCCTGCGGCACCACTTCCGCCACGCTGACGAGGAAGGCGGCCTTTGGTATATCGAGGCCGTACCCGACCGCGGCGAGTTGATCGCCATCAAGCAAGCCGAGCTGACTCCGGCCGGCCAACTCCACCGGTACAACTGGGAGCACCTGGAGGACGAGCACGGCTTCCTGACAGACCAAGCGATCGACCCTGAAGGGGATCCGTCGGAGGCCATCCCGGCCGAAGAGTTCCAGCGGTTGTGGACTCGATGAGCGGGCTGGACAACCACTTTAGGAGCGAGGTGGGGCGAGTTGGGGCCTGACCTGCGGAACGACGACATTGGCGTCTGCCGACTGGGGCCCCCGCCGGCAGCCGCAGTTCCCCGTGAGTCCCCGCCCCATCTGGCGCGGTTGTGGCACGGGGAACTTCTGATCCGTAGCTCTAGCTGGATAGGTCAGCGACGGTCATACCGGCCGCTTCGCGGCCCTGGAGGGGACGCTACCGGACGGGGGCGGTTGCTGTGGTTGCGGTATTGCGCTGCTGTACCCGCGGTGCGCGGTCAGCCCGCTCTCGTAACACGGGTCGCGAGGGCTAGACAACGCGATACCGGATCGCCACACTACGTGGACGATCATGCGCAGCTGTCGGCTGGATGACGATGGGGGGATGGCTCGATGGGGCGACTGGAGAGCGAGGAGTTGTCGCCGGAGCGCATACGCTACCGCTTGACGCGCCTCCAACGCTTGCTGCCTATGCTGCCCGGCTCCGTGATCATGACGGTCTTCCTTGTCTTGATCTGGTTGGACGGGGGGCCGGTTGGTCCTCCACTCGCGGTAGTCGTGCTGCCGTTCGTGCTGCTGATCGCCTCGCGGCCGTTCGGGGTCACTCTCACGCAGTCAGCGGCCGTCGTGCACAACCTGACCCGCCGGACCATCCCCTGGGCCAACGTGCAGGCCATACAGATCGAGTCCTACCTCGGAATCCGAACCGTCGTGATCTACGAAGCGGGCGGCCGCCGTACACGCCTACGGGCGCCGATCACCGGGTTCCTCAGCTGGGATCACACCTTCGGCGAGAAGTTCCACACCATCGGCGGATGGTGGCTGGATCACCGCGGTCCGGATTGGGCTCCTGTGGCACCGCCGGAGGCATCGTGGGGTGACCCACCGGCACCTGGCGGGAATCCTTTCGCCCCTCCCGCGTAGTCGGCAGATTAGGCGGCTGCGCCGACCCGATCCACCTGACCGGCTGGACGCTCGCCAAAGACCGCGTGAGCGGCGAGACGCTGCGCCGCTACTCGACCGACACCGAACCGGACGGACGGCTCCGCGTGGCCTGCGGCAACCGCCGCGCCTCCCGCTGCCCGTCCTGCGCCTACACCTACGCCGGGGACACCTACCACCTGATCCGCGCCGGGCTCGCCGGAGACGAGTCCAAGGACATCCCGGCCACCGTCCGCGACCACCCCCGCGTCTTCGCCACCCTCACCGCACCCTCGTTCGGCCCGGTGCACAACCGGCCCGACCGCGGCTCCTGCCGCTGCGGCACCCGACACCCCGAGGATCACCCCGCCCTCGGCACCGCCCTCGACCCGGACACCTACGACTACGCAGGGACGGTCCTCTTCAACAACCACGCCGGGCAACTGTGGCAGCGCTTCACCACCCGGCTGCGCCGCGAGCTAGCAGCCCGCGCCGGACTCACCCAACGCGCCCTGGCCGACCAACTGCGCGTCTCCTACGGCAAGGTCGCCGAGTTCCAGAAGCGCGGGGCGATCCACTTCCACGCCGTGATCCGCCTCGACGGACCGGA
>NZ_JBSFMS010000241.1:0-2238 GCF_053599675.1 Streptomyces sp. NPDC000880
GGCTCTGGTCCACTTCTTGTGACGAGTGACGCTGCGTTATGGCTCGACATCGAAGAGAGCGATGGCAGGCGGCGCCGGGTCAAGCACTGCGCGCAGGCGGTTGAGCATCGTGCGCCATTGCTTCCACTCCTCGGGGTGAACCCAGTTTGAGGCTGGCCCAGCCTCGTCGCTTGCGATGCGGGCGAGGGCTTCGTCAGCGAGGGCCCGAAGGTCAGTGGCAAACATGGGCATGGGTGTTTCAGGGCCATAGGGGGTGTCGACAGGTTCACCTCCAGGGCATTGCGCTGCGATCAGTGCGGCGGCAGCTACCGCCTCTTCCGCTTCCGCGAGGAAGCCAGTTGCGTCGATGGTGCGGATGAGGACGCCTCGGACCAAGGCCTCACGCTTTTCCGGCTCGGCATCGTCCAGCATGTTGGCGAAATCTGCAGCTGTGTCGTTGTCGAAGGGGCCGGTGTCCCAGGTGCCCATGCTGATTTCCTTTCGTCGTTTCGCCGGGATCCTCGCATCAAGCACCGACAACGCGATCACGGAGCGAGGAGGACTCGCTTGCGTAGGAGGCTGAATCCGGCGCGGCCGAACATCTGGCGCTTGAGCATCTTGATCCGGTTGACATGGCCTTCGACGACGCCTGAGTTCCACGGGAGTGAGAGGCCGGCGATGACGGCGTCGAGGTCACGTTCGAGGTGCTGGGCGAAGTGACGAAGGCTGGGCAGATCGGTGGTGGCGGTGGCCGCTTCGATCCATTTCGGCAGCTGGTCGCCCTGCAGGTTGGTGAGCATGTGGCCGAAGGAGCACACGTGTTGGGCGAGTGCTGTCAGTTCGGGGCAGTTGGTGAGGACGGCTTTGAGCTGGAGCCGGTCGCCTTCGGGTAGGGCGTCGGGGTGGGTGAGGATCCAGCGAGTGACGGCGCGAGCCGATGGCGGCCGGGGGCCGACCGGTTGGGGCTTGCCGCGAAGACTTCTGCTGACGTAATCGCGGACGCTGCCGTAACCGCGGGGATAGCCTTGTTCCTTGATCTCCTCCCACAGTTTCCAGGCGTTGGTGCAGCCTTCCTGCCAGCGCTGATCGAGGTAGGGCTTGTAGGCGTCGAGCTTGGTCGCACGGCTCTGCCACTGGCCAGTGAACATCTCCTCCGGGGTCGTGGCGCGGGAGAAGCGCAGGATGGTGTTTAGGGTCATGCCGAGTTGCCGGGCGACGGATCGCTTGCTGTGCCCGGCCGCCAGGAGGGCGTGGATGGTGGCGTGCTTTACGCGGGTGCGTTCGGCGAACCGGTGCCCTGTCGGCCAGGGCGACAACGTGGCCGGCTCCTCCTCCTGCGGTTCATCCGGAGCCGGAACAGGACGTAAGCAGCCGCGGTGCCGGTAGACGCACTTCTCGGCGGCTTCACCCAGGTTGTGCCAGAGATGCCACCGATCGGCGACCTGGATGGCCTGCGGGGCACCGCGGGTGGCACCGTCGGCGAAGAAGGGGGCTCGGTCGCGGCAGACGATCTCGATGCCGGGCCGCTCGGCGAGCCAGGCCGCGAGCGTGTCCGCCTCCCGGTCAGGCAGGAGGTCGATGGGACGACGTGTTTCGACGTCGACGAGCACAGTTCCGTAGATACGGCCCTTGCGCTGCGCGTATTCGTCCACGCCGACCACACGGGGTGCGGCAGCGACGGGGTCCGGAAGCGAGGCGATCAGCCTCAGTAGGGTGTTCCTGCTGACCGGGACCTTGAAGGCGTCCGTCATTCGGGCGCCGGCTCGGCCTGCGAGCGCGAGTCCGACCGACACCAGCGCCGATCGCAGCCGCTCGGTCCTTCGCCCGAACCTGCGGGTGAGCCCTGGTACTTGCTCGGCGAAGGTCTTGCGCGGGCAGGAATCCTCCCCACAGACGAATCGCCGCACCCGTAACGACACCACGACGAACTTGCCCGCCGTCGGCAGGTCGCGAGGAAACCGCAGGTAGGAGCCGTGTATTCGAACCGACCAATATCCGCACCCCGGGCAGGCGGCCCGCTCGGCGGTCGTCCGGGCCTCGACCCGGACGACCGTGTCGGTCACCTCGACCGACTCCACGGACACGCCTTCGACTGAGGAAAACAACAGCTCATCCAGCTGCGGCAGCACTTCGTTCACGGCGAAGGACTGTCGACCACACCGCATTCCAGCCGGGCGATTTTCGGGCGAACTCAACCGGCATCACACGAAGATCAACAGTCACCCTGCGTACGCAACCACAGAAAGTGGCCCAGAGCCT
>NZ_JBSFMS010000242.1:0-2222 GCF_053599675.1 Streptomyces sp. NPDC000880
CAGCAGCAGCGGGTGGCGATCGCGCGGGCGCTGGCGATGCGGCCGCAGGTACTGCTCCTCGACGAGGTCACATCGGCGCTCGACCCTGAGCTGGTTGCCCTGATCCTTCGCGTATGCCGCGCGCACTGTGTAGCGGCCCGGCCACCTCTTCGGCTTCCCATGCTCTGCCTCGCTTCGCAGGGGAGTACCGAGAGCGTTTGTCGATGACGGTCAAGAGCACCCACGGAACGCAAGCTCGATGTCAGTGAGTTCCAGCAGCAGCGGCCTGCGGGGGCAGGGTCCGGCCTTGCAGGGGCTCGCGCAGGTCGGGTGCGAGCACCTCGCCGAAGAAACCACACTGACCGAGCTGCTGACTGGCGTCACCGTCCACGGCATGGACGGGGGCAAGTAGTTGGCGTGCCTCTCGCCTTCATGAACGCGACGCCGGTGACTGCTCCCCCACGCCATGCGACCAGACCATCCACGAGTCGGCGCTGCCGCCGATGAGGCGATCGCGTACACGAGGCGCAAGCTGGACCAGTGATGGGCCCATCCGGCACCGGTCCAACTGGAGCCGGACGGTGCGCGGTGTTCAGCCGCAGTCGTTGTTGTTGATGCGCAGTGAGCGGGTCTGGTCGTTGAGGTTGCAGGAGCGCAGGTCGTGGATGGAGCCGCCGCTACGGGTGACACACACCCACCGGCCGCTGTAGTTCCGCTTCTCGTAGACGCGAGCGGTCTTACCACTGTTGTTCCTGACCGAGCTGCCCCGGTCACGGATCTCGGAGGGCAGGTCCTTTACACTCCCGTCGACCGCCCGCTTCACCCACGGCTGGCCTCCAAAGTCGATCTCCGGATAAATACACACGTAGCCATCGGGGCAGGCCACAGCACGCTCGGCAGAGGCAGCGGTGTCGATGACGGGTTTCACCACGGCGTCGGTTCCGTGAGCCGACGTCGGTAGGGTCAGAGGCAGGAGAGCGAAGGCGGCGGCCACAGCGGCACGCGTCATGGTTGTCATCACAGGTAAGGAAGTAACGCACTCCACCCAGCCACGCGGCAACGCGACCTGGCTGTCGCGGCATCACGTCCACATAGGCCGAGCTCATGCTCGCCCAGCTGCCACGCGTACCCGGCGGTTGGGGTCGTTGCGCAGGTGGGCGAGCAGTGCATGGGTGTCGGGGAGGTTCTCGGCGGTGTTGACGCGCACGCGCCAGTCGGGGTCGGCGGCGAGGAGTTCTCGGCACAGTTCGAGAGTGTCGCCACCGGCGTGGCCGCTGTGTGCCGCGAAACAGCGGACCCAGGGTTGCTGATGGACGGCGAGTGCTGTCAAGGGCGGCAGGTGACACGGGTCTAGGAGGCTGAGGGCTCGGGTGATCAGGCGTGCCTCGCTGTCGGTGGCGTGCGGCAGTTGGGTGAACGCCAGGGCGACGATGCTGCCAGCGGTATCGGTGTCGCTGCCAGCCAGGCGGGCAGCGGTGACCAGTCCTTGCTGTCGCAGCACGGGCGAGCCCAGGCGGAAGCGAAAACGGTCCAGTGGATGGTCGCAGATCGGTTCTTCGTCTTGTGGAGTCTGGATTTCACCGCGCGCTGCTGCCAGGGCGAGGGCCACGTAGGGCTGCCGCTGGGCAACGGGTAGTACTTTGCCGGCGATGCTCAGCGCAGCCAGTGCCGCGATCTGACTGTCCCCGTCGCGAGGTTGCCTGATCTGCTCGGTCAGGGGCTGGATGTCCGGCGGCAGGAGGCCCTCCCCCATCAGGATCAGATCCGTCCGGCTGAGGCCAGCGGGCGATGACGTCGCGGCACGCGTCCGGTTCGGCTCCGGCCAGCAGGAGCAGATGCACGGCGTCCGCGTTTCCTCCGACGGCCGCGTCGGCGCAGGTCGCTGCCACGATCTGCGAGTGCCGAGTGAAGACTTTTCCTGCGTGGCGCACGAGGGTGCTGACGAGGTGGCTGCTCTGCAGGGCCGCATGGGCCAAGTCCCTTACGGCGTCGGGGGCGAGAGTTTCGTGCACGCGAGCGAGGGCGATGACGGCCCGCGTGCGCGCCTCTGTGACGTCATGTGGTCCTGGCCCGCGGATCGGGCGCATGTTGCGGCGTTGTGGGCCTGCTCCGGGGTGGTGGTGGCGGCCAGTTTGGCGATGTTGCCTAAGCCTCGATCCACCGGTCAGCCCGTGTCCCGTGGATAAAGAATCGAAGAGAGGTGCCTGCTGACCTGCGAAGATGGGAGTTACCACACCACCATC
>NZ_JBSFMS010000243.1:0-2166 GCF_053599675.1 Streptomyces sp. NPDC000880
CGTTTGCGCCGTGAGGCGCTGTTGGTTCGAGTGGAGGTGTAAGACCTGCACCAACCCGCTGTCGCAGCAGTGGGGTTGAAGCTGAGGGCAGCCTGATCCGGGTGGTGCCGGGGAGGGCGAGAGCGGCCCTGACAAAGCCGGGACGTGTCCAGTACTGCCAGATGGGGCGGGTCCGGCAAGCGTGATGGAGAGGAGTACGCGAGGAACCGGCGTTTTACGTCTCTCAAAGAGACACCGGCTCGAACCTGGCGGATCGGGGCCGGAAGCGGTGCGTACTCGGGTCATCCTTTCGGGTGGTCCGACAACTCCTGGACCGGTATACGAAAGCCGGTCGGGAGGCCACGAGGAAAGCCTGCGGCGTACTCGTGGCGATACCGCAGGGACACAGTCGGGCTCCTCCTTCATCGAGCGAACCACAGTGAACACGGGAACCGTCCCGAACCTCGCCCCGCCACCTGTCTCCAACAGGCTGCCGGGGCTGGGCGCATCGACCGCCGATCGGTTGGGGACGGGGCGGAGCCGCCGTAGTACTCCGCGGCCGGGAAAGCCGGCCACATGGGGAAGGGCGGCAGCGGTATCGAGAAGGGAAGGATGCTGCAATGCCGGAAGACGCCCCGCCGAATGGCGGAGCTCCGGGCCCCCCGGCCCGGGTACTGGAGATGCAGACCAAGCTTCACCGTTGGGCGGTGGCCGATCCCGGCCGCCGGTTCGATGACCTGTTCAACTTCGTGCACGACCCGGCGACGCTGTTGATGGCGTTCGACCGGGTCGCGGGCAACCGGGGAGCCCGGACTCCCGGCGTCGACGGCCTGACCGCCGCCGACGTCGAGGAAACCATCGGTGTCCTCGGGTTCCTGAACGACCTGCGGGCCGCCCTCAAGGACGGCTCTTTTCGTCCTTTGCCGGTGCGGGAACGCATGATTCCCAAACCGGGTGGCTCGGGGAAGGTCCGCAAGCTCGGGATTCCGACGATCGCGGACCGGGTCGTTCAGGCAGCGCTGAAGCTGGTGCTGGAACCGATCTTCGAGGCCGACTTCAAGCCGGTCTCCTACGGGTTCCGGCCCCGACGGCGGGCCCAGGACGCGATCGCCGAGATCCACTATTTCGGTACCCGAGGCTACCGCTGGGTGTGGATGCGGACATCGAGGCGTGCTTCGACTCGATCGACCATGCGGCCCTGATGGACCGAGTGCGTCACCGGGTGAAGGACAAGCGTGTCCTGATGCTGGTCAAAGCCTTCCTCAAAGCCGGGATTCTTAACGAACTCGGCGAAAGCAAGGAGACGTTGACCGGCACTCCGCAAGGCGGCGTCCTCTCGCCACTGCTGGCGAACATTGCTCTGTCGGTGCTCGATGAGCACTTGCACGAGTCGTGGAAGCCGGGCGGGACGATGTCCACCGAAGGCAGACGCGCCTACCGGCGCCGCAAAGGTCGCCCGACGTGGCGGGTCGTCCGCTACGCGGACGACTTCGTCGTCCTGGTGCACGGCACCGAGGCCGACACCGCGGTGCTGCGCGAAGAGATCGCCGACGTGCTCGAACCTCTGGGGTTACGCCTGTCTCAGGCCAAGACCCAGGTCGTGCACATGAGCGACGGATTTGACTTCCTCGGCCTCCGCATCCAGTGGAAACGCAAGGGAGGTACGAACAAATGGCACGTCTACACCTTCATCGCCGACCGGCCTATCCGGTCGTTGAAGGCGAAGATCCGTGCTTTGACGGGCAGGACATCGCAGCAGGATCTTGCCACCGTGCTGATCAGACTCACCCAGATCATGCGCGGTTGGGCCAACTACTTCAAGCACGCGGTCGCCAAGCATGTCTTCGACAGGCTCGACAGCCTCGTGTGGTGGCGGCTGATCCGCATGTTGCGGACACGTCACCGTTGGAGTTGGGGCGACGTCCGCCGCCGGTTCACCACCCCCACCGGGCGGTGGCGACCCATCGCGGCGGACGGGATCGAGTTGTTCCGGATCGCATCGGTCACGGTCAGCCGTTATCGATACCGGGCAAGCACGATCCCCAGTCCGTGGCAGCCTGCGAACCCCGCCTGACGGCAGAAACCGTGGAGAGCCCGTTGCGTTGAGAGGCGCACGGCGGGTTCGGCGAGAGGTCCGGAGAAACGGACCGGGAGCAATCCCGGCACCGCGCTCCGGGCCTACTCAGC
>NZ_JBSFMS010000244.1:0-1785 GCF_053599675.1 Streptomyces sp. NPDC000880
TCTAGTCCCGTACTTCGCGGGTCGTTGATTCGTATGGTGTGACCGGTCCGGGGGTGTCCTGGGCCGGTCGTGTGGCGTTGGGTGGGGTGTGTCGATGACTTCCCGGTCTCCGCGGCCTCGGTCTCAGCGTCAGCGCCTTGATGTGGTGGTGACGTCCGTGGTGGAGAAGCGTCTGGGCGCTCTGCCTGTCGCTGCCGAGTTTCTGCGCCGGCTGGATGTCGCCGGGATCGTCGACGAGGTGTGTCCGGGAGGTGCGAGCGCGCATCTGACCCACGGGCAGGTGATCGAGGCGCTGGTGGCCAACCGGCTGACCTCGCCCGCGCCGCTGGTGCGGGTCGGTGACTGGGCCCGTACCTGGGCGGTGGAGGAGGTGTTCGGCATCGAGCCGGCTCTGCTCAACGACGACCGTCTGGCCCGGGCTCTGGACGCGATCGCGCCGGAGCTGGACAGAATCGCGGGGACGGCCGGCGCCCGGGCGATCGCCGAGTTCGGGATCGACGTGTCGAGGTTGCACTGGGACATGACCAGCATGTCTGTCCATGGTGCCTTCCCTGCCGAGGACCAGGACGAGCAGTACCCGGTCATCGGCTACGGGCGCCCCAAGGACCGGCGGGTGGACCTGAAGCAGGTCCAGGCCGGACTCGCGGTGTCCGCCGACGGCGGCATTCCTGTCCACGCCCGTGTCTTCGACGGGGGCGCGGCCGAGGTCAGCCAGGTCGTCGGCGCGATGAAGGACCTGCAAGGCATGGCTGGTGCACGGGAGTTCTTGATGGTCGCCGATTCCAAGCTGGTGTCCTATACGAATGTCGCCGCACTGCTCGCGGCCGGGGTGGATTTCATCGCGCCGGTCCCGGCTGCCCAGGTCAAGGACGAGGTCTACGCAGCCTTGGACCTTGCGCAGGCACAGGCGGTGGACTGGGTGCCCAAGCGGGACGTGGACAAACCCGCCGCCGAGCGGGAGAGCTATCGGGTGCTGGAGGACGTCCACACCATGGCCGGGCGCCGCAAGCGGGATCCGGTGCACCGGGTGCGCCGGATCCTGGTGCACTCCACCGCTGTCGCGGCGGGCCAGCGCCGGGCCCGCGAGAAGCGACTGGCCCGAGCCGGCGAGGAGATGGAGAAGCTCGCCGGCGCGGCGGGCGGCCGGCACTACGGCACCCACCAGAAGATCACGGCCCGGATCGGGGTCATCGCAGCCAAGCGGCACGTCACCTCCTGCCTGCGCTGGACGATCACCGAAGGCGAAGGCGAACCTCCCGCCCTTCAATGGCACTTCGATCAGGACGTCCTGGCGGCCGAGGCTGCGGTGGACGGCTGGTGGGCGCTGCTGACGAGCATCCCGGCCGAGCGGGCCGGCCCGGACCAGGTCCTTGTCCACTACAAAGGCCAGGGCGCGGTCGAACGCCGCTACCACGACTTCAAAGGCCCCCTGGCGGTCGCGCCAGTCTTCGTGCAGCACAACCGGCGTGTCGCCGCTCTCATCCAGGTCATCTGCCTGGCCCTGCTCGTCTTCAGCCTGATCGAACGGCAGGTCAGATGCGCTCTGGGGGCCGAGCAGACCATGGTCGGCCTCTACCCGGACCAGCGCCGGGTCCGCCCCACCGGCCGCATGATCTTCTACCACCTCGGCGAACTCACCCTGCGAATCGGCAACACCACCGATCCGCCCACCGTCCAGATCACCCGCGGCGTCCAACTCCACCTCCTCGATCTCCTCGAAACAGACATCACGCGAACCCGCTGGCCCCAGACCTGAAACGACGACCTGCGAAGTCCGGGTCTAGT
>NZ_JBSFMS010000245.1:0-1692 GCF_053599675.1 Streptomyces sp. NPDC000880
CCTCACGGTCGCCGCCGGCTTCTACGCCATCTTCGCCATCGGCCTGGTCCCGATTCTGTCCTGACCCCACCCGGCGGCAGCCCCTCCCCGTCTGGCTGCCGCCGGCCCCGGGCCGCACCATGTGCGGCCATCACGTCTCCCGTTGCACCCCTCCCCGGCAGGAACCACTGCCGCGCCCGATGCGGGCGCCAGGACGATTGCGTGATCCATGACAGGCCAGCACCCCGCCCCCGACAGTTCCGACCGCCAGCCGGACGGGCCCCCGCTCCGCGCATCCCAGCGGCCCAGCCGCAGACGCGGCTCCAGCCCGTCCCGCAGCAGGGCCAAGCCCCGTGGGCGCAGCCGAAAGAAACTGCTCTGGGCACTCACCGCGTCGGTGGCGGTGCTGGCGGTGGCCGCCGCGGGCGCGGTGTATCTGCGGCTGAACGCCAACATCGATACCTTCGACGGCAAGGGCCTGAGCCACCAGCGCCCCCAGGACACCCCCGGCAACGCGCAGAACATCCTGCTCATCGGCTCCGACAGCCGCTCCGGTGACAACGCGAAGCTCGGCGGCGGCACCGACACGGTCGGGCGCTCCGACACCACGATCCTGCTCCACATCTACGCCGACCACCGCCACGCCGTTGGCGTGTCGATACCGCGGGACTCCCTCGTCGACATCCCGCCCTGCCTGCTGCCCGACGGAACCTGGACCGCCACCCGCCCGCGCACCATGTTCAACGCCGCGTTCTCCCTGGGAAACACCGCAGCCGGCAACCCGGCCTGCACCCAGAACACCGTCGAAGCGCTGACCGGGCTGCGTGTCGATCACACCGTCATCGTCAACTTCGCCGGCTTCGCCGCCATGACCGAGGCAGTTGGCGGCGTACCGGTCTGCCTGCCCGACGACATCTACCAGAACGACCTCAACCCCAACCGGCCCACGCAGGGCAAGCTCATCTACCGCAAGGGCGAACAGAAGGTCTCGGGCAAGGCAGCCCTGGACTATGTGCGGCTGCGTCACGGCATCGGCGACGGCTCCGACATCGGCCGCACCAAACGCCAGCAAGCCTTCATCTCCAGCCTCATCACCCAGGTCAAGAAGCAGGGCTTCAGCCCCACCACCCTGCTCCCCCTCGCCAACGCGGCCACCAAATCCCTCACCGTCGACCCCGACCTCGGCTCCGCCGACAAGCTCCTATCGTTCACGATGTCGCTGAAGAACATCGACCTCGCCAACATCCAGTTCCTCACCGCCCCCTGGCGCTACGACGGGGCCCGCATCGACCTCGTCCACCCCGACGTCGACACCCTCTGGGCCACCCTCAAAGCCGACCGCACCCTCGACGGCCACACCACCGGCCAGAAAACACCCGACCCCACCCCGGCACCCAGTGCGACACCGGTCGACGGAGCGGGCATCGCCGTCGCCGTCTACAACGGCACCACCACCAACGGCCTCGCCACCCGCGCCACCAACCTCCTGCGCGACCACCAGTTCACCGTCACCGGCACCGCAACCGCCCGCACACAGGACCACGCCACCACCGTCATCCAGTACGGCACCGGCCTCAAACCCCAGGCCCAGAAGCTTGCGGCGCTCTTCCCCGGCGCCGAACTCCAATCCCTCCCCGGCGCCCAGCTCAACCTCGTCACCGGCCAGGACTACGCCACCACCCCCACTGCATCCACCGCCCCGGCCGCACCCGC
>NZ_JBSFMS010000246.1:0-1640 GCF_053599675.1 Streptomyces sp. NPDC000880
GGTTGGATATCCAGTACTTGACCGGTTCGTTCTCGTCTTCGGGCCATTGGGCGATCAGCCGCCGCAGCCCGATGACGCCGTTGGGGGGCGGGTTTCGGGCGGCGCCCGGCGAGCTGGACCCGCAGGAACACGAAGCGCGATGTCATCGCGGCTTCGGAGCCTTTGCGCCAGGTGACGGTCACGGACCGGTGTGCGCAGGGGCAGGCCTGCCGTGTTCATCAGCACGTTGCTGTTGTTCTTCCTCTTCCCGCCGAGGGCGGACCGCTGCGATCGCGGGCGCACCGCCGCCCTTCTATCCTGATCAAAGGTGTGTATACATGTGCAAATAGTGCACCTGCGCCATTGCTGCCCCCAACCCTGTACGGAGAGGAAGATCAGCATGACCACATTGCTTCCCCCTCCCACTCCGTTCCTGGAGCCCGCGGCGAAGGACCTCGTCGAGGCGACCTCCCCGCACCCGCGGATCTACGAGGTGCCGCCAGATCAGGGGCGTGACATCCTCGCTGGCCTGCAGATCGGAGAAGGTGTCGCGAAACCTGACGTCGAGGAGGAATGGGTGACCGTCGACGCCGGCAGGTGGGGGCAGGTGCGCACCCGCATCGTGCGCCCGCGCGGCATCTCCGGGACGCTTCCGGTCGTCCTCTACATCCACGGAGCTGGGTGGGTGTTCGGCGACGAGAACACCCACGACCGCCTCGTACGCGAACTCGCCGTCGGCGCCGGCGCGGCTGCGGTCTTCCCGGTCTACGACCGGGCCCCCGAGGCCAAGTACCCCACCCAGATCGAGCAGAACTACGCCGTGGCACAGTGGGCCGTCCGCGAAGGTGCACAGCACGGCCTGGACGCCTCGCGCCTGGCTGTGTGCGGCGACTCCGTGGGCGGAAACATGTCCGCGACGTTCGCCCTGATGGCCAAGGACAGGGGCGATGTCCAGGTCGGCTGCCAGGTCCTGCTCTACCCCGTCACCAACGCCGACTTCGACACCCCGTCCTACCTGCAGTTCGCGGACGGGGACTACCTGACCCGGGACGGAATGATCTGGTTCTGGGACCAGTACACTACCGACCCCGCCCAGCGCGCCGAGCCCTACGCCTCGCCCTTGCGCGCCAGCATCGACCAGCTGCGCGGCCTGCCCCCCACCCTCGTTGTCACCGACGAAGCTGACGTCCTGCGCGACGAGGGCGAGGCCTACGCGGCCAAGCTGCGCGAAGCCGGCGTCGACGTCACCGCCGTCCGCGTTCTGGGCATGGTTCACGACTTCCTCATGCTCGACAGCCTGCGCGACTGCAACGCCACCAACGTCGCACGCCACCTCGCCATCGACGCACTCAAGACCGCCCTGCACAGCTGACCCTCGCCAACCACCGGCACCCCGCCGGGTGGGTGCAGCGCCCCCCTGCGTCGCCCCCACCCGGGGGTGCGGTCGTCAAGGCGGAGGCGCACGCAGACGCAGCCGCTCACGAACAACCTTGACACGGCCCGGATATCGACCATCATCACGGCACCGAGGAACGGCGCACCGTCCCGCAGTGGTGTCACTTCTCAGGTTCTGGCTCAGATTCCGTTTGCGCCGTGAGGCGCTGTTGGTTCGAGTGGAGGTGTAAGACCTGCACCAACCCGCTGTCGCAGCAGTGGGGTTG
>NZ_JBSFMS010000247.1:0-1471 GCF_053599675.1 Streptomyces sp. NPDC000880
AGTGTCATGAATTAGGTGTGTACCTCCCCGTAGGAGTCACCTGATGAGTACGACAACGGATCACCTGATCGAGGCCGCTGACGGTGTGTCGCTTGCCTTGGTCGGTGAGAGTGCCGAGGGTGCGGACGTGAAGTCGATGCCGGTATCCGCGAACGGTCTGTCCAGCGAGTTGCTGGAGGAGCTGGCCGCGCTCGCGGCCGAAAAGGTCCGGATGGGCGGGCTGCGGCTGATGGGTGAGGGCGGGCTGCTGCCCGAGCTGGCCCAGCACCTGATGCAGGCCGCCCTCGAGGCGGAAATGGACCAGCACCTGACCCACGAGTCGATGCGGGCCGGCGGTCGTGGATCGCGTTCGGGCGGAAACACACGCAACGGCTACCGGGCGAAGAAGGTCATGACGGAAGTCGGCGCCGTGACGGTGCAGGTCCCCCGGGACCGCCTGGGCACATTCAGTCCGCGGCTGCTGCCCAAGTACGCCCGCCGCACGGGTGCGCTGGACGAGATGGTGCTGTCGCTGACCGCGAAGGGACTCACCTCGGGTGAGATCGTTGCCCATCTCGCCGAGGTGTACGGGATGACGACAACGAAGGAGACCGTCTCCACGATCACCGACAAGGCTCTGGAGTCGATGGCGGAATGGCGCACCCGCCCGCTTGATCCCGTCTACCCGGTCGTTTTCATCGACGCCATCCACGTCCGGATCCGCGACGGGCATGTGGCCAACCGGCCGGTTTACGTGGCCATCGCCGTCACAGCCGACGGTTACCGGGAGATCCTCGGGCTGTGGGCCGGCGACGGCGGCGAGGGCGCGAAGTACTGGCAGACCGTTCTGACCGAGATCCGCAACCGGGGCGTGAAAGACGTGCTGATGCTGGTCTGCGACGGGCTGACGGCCTTGCCCGAGGCGGTGAACGTCATCTGGCCGCAGACCGTGGTGCAGACCTGCGTCGTTCACCTCATCCGGGGCAGCCTGCGTTACGCGTCCCGCCGGGACTGGGCCGACGTCGCTCGCGATCTCAAGCCCGTATACACCGCTGTCAACGAGGAAGCCGCACGAGAACGGCTGACGGAGTTCGCCGAGAAATGGGGTAAGAAGTACCCCTCGATCGCCGGGACCTGGGAACGGGCCTGGAACGAGTTCGTCCCTTTCCTCGGCCTGCCCGATGCCATCCGCCAGGTCGTCTACACCACCAACGCCATCGAGTCCCTCAACGCCCGCTACCGGCGCGCGGCCCAGGCATGCGGACACTTCCCCAACGAGACCGCCGCCCTCAAACGCCTCTACCTCGCCACCCTCGCCCTCGACCCCACCGGACGCGGCCGCCAACGCTGGAGCAACCGCTGGAAGTCCGCTTTGAACGAATTCGATCTGCTCTTCGACGGCCGCCTTACGGCCGGACGAGTGTAGGCCGATCAGCCCACCGAAAGACCCGTAGGCCAAACAGACGAATCACACCTAATTCCTGATAGACCC
>NZ_JBSFMS010000248.1:0-1319 GCF_053599675.1 Streptomyces sp. NPDC000880
CCTCCACTCCCCGACGCCACCACGCATACCGAGATCATCCCGCACCAATGATCACGAACGCAGGCGGGTTGCCGGTTACTGAGACACGCTCCTAGTCCTGTCCTGTTTTCGTCTCCGCGGGACCGGGTTCCGCGGGCGGCAGCGGCTGCTGGGCCCGCTCCAGGAACCGCAGCAGCTCCACCGGGAAGG
Source organism: Streptomyces sp. NPDC000880 (assembly GCF_053599675.1). Classification (NCBI taxonomy): domain Bacteria; kingdom Bacillati; phylum Actinomycetota; class Actinomycetes; order Kitasatosporales; family Streptomycetaceae; genus Streptomyces; species Streptomyces sp. NPDC000880. The sequence continues at coordinate 190 of NZ_JBSFMS010000248.1, forward strand.
GCAGCACCGGGCCCCTGGGGTGCGATGTGGACGCGCCTGCACCTACCTCTTCGACGGTAACCCCGAAATGACTTCAAAGGCGGTCCCGGTCAGGGTCCTGATGGGTAATCATCGAACCGGTGGGGAATGCCAAAGCTCACATGCCTGCACGGGGCACTTACGACGAAGGGGGCTCGGGAGTGCGACGTCGGGTGCGCGCGGCGGACGGGCGGCATCTGATGGTGGAACGGCTGGGCGATCCGCGCGGCAGACCGGTGTTCCTGCTGCACGGCACCCCCGGCAGCCGGCTTGGCCCGGCGCCGCGCGGCATGGTCCTGTACCAGCGCGGCACGCAGCTGATCGCGTACGACCGCCCCGGCTACGGCGGTTCGGACCGGCTGGCGGGACGCAGCGTCGCCGATGTCGCCCAAGACGTACGGGCGATCGCCGACGAGCTCGGCCTGGAGCGGTTCGCCGTGGTGGGCCGCTCGGGCGGCGCACCGCACGCGCTGGCCTGCGCTGCCCTGATGCCGGAGCGGGTCACCCGTACCGCCGCTCTGGTGACGCTCGCGCCCAGGGACGCCGACGGACTCGACTGGTTCGAGGGCATGGCCACGTCCAATGTCCTGGAGTACACCAGCGCGTCGGACGACCCGGCAGGGCTGATCGAGCGGTTCATCCTGCGCTCCGCCGAGATCAGGAAGGACCCGATCCGGCTGCTCGACGATCTGCGCAGGGAGCTGACCGACTCCGACCGGATGGTGGTGTCGGACGCGGGCGTCAGGTCCATGCTGCTTCGCAACTACCAGGAGGCGCTGCGCACTTCCGCGTACGGCTGGATCGACGACGCACTCGCCTTCTGCAGCCCCTGGGGCTTCGACCCCGCCGACATCAAGGGCCCGGTGATGCTCTGGCACGGCGAGAAGGACGTCTTCTCACCCGTGGGCCACTCCCGCTGGCTGGCCCAGCGCATCCCCGGCGCGACGGCCGTACTCGAACCGACCGCCGCGCACTTCGACGCGCTGCATGCGCTGCCGCGGATCTTGACCTGGCTGCTCGAGAGGTGAGCGGGGCCGGCCGGTAGCCGGTTCGTCCTCAATCTCCCCCAGGGGGCTTATTTTCCGCCGGTCGGCCTGAATCTTCAGGCCGAC
>NZ_JBSFMS010000249.1:0-1221 GCF_053599675.1 Streptomyces sp. NPDC000880
ACTCCTCCAGATACTCCCCCGTGCCATCGGACGAACCGTCATCGACAGCCACAATCTCGATCCGGTCGGCACCGATGCTCTGCGCCTCGACCGACTCCAGACACCGCACCAGATACGGCATGGCCTCATAGGCCCCGATGATCACGCTGACTTCGCACATGGACACTCCGGCAGTTCTGCGCGACGGAAGATCGCGCCATGCTGCCCTGTCCGTGTATCACACGTGTGTCGGACATGACACGGCCCTGAATCGCGGCGTGGAATCCCGGCGTTGGGCAGGCGGGCGGCGCGGCGTGGGCGCGTCAGGCCCCGCGCCTCAGCCCGCGCAGCGCCCGCTGGGCACGCCGCGCCGCGCGCCTGGCGAACGACGCACCGTCCTGGCGGCCGGACGCGACACGCGACGGCAGAGGTGTGACGCGTTCCCCGCCGATCTGTTCGGCCACGCGCACCTCGTAAACCGTGTCGGGCAGCCCCTCCGTCCCGTCCCCGAAGTGCGGATACGCGAGATACCTGCACCCGTCCCGCTCCACCACCTCGGCTGCGGTCCCGGCCCGCTCGAATACCAGCACGTCCTTCAGGAGGTCGAAGCGTCCCAGCGCGGCGCCGGTGAGCCGCAGCCGCTCGCCGACCTTGAGGCGCATGGCCACACCCTCGGTCCAGTACGCCTCCATCAGGGGGGCCACAAGCTCGACCTTGTCCCGGCCTCTCTCCTCCGGCTGCTTCAGGACGATGGGGCCCAGCTGGGGCAGTAGCGAAGTCGCGAAGGGCCTGATCATGAGCAGGTCACGCCGGTCGCCGGGCGGTACATGCGCCGCGATCAGTTTCATCAGGGCGTGCGCCGCATCGATGATCGCGGCGTGGTCGACGCCCTTGGTGACGTGTTTGCCGTCGTCTCGGCCCACCAGGTAGTAGCAGGTGTAGTCAGCGACCACGGAGACTCCGGCGCCCCGCAGATACGCCTCCATGGTGAACAGCGCGTCCTCGCCGAGGCGCATGCCTTCGTCGAAGCGCAGGTCGTGGCGGACGAGCAGGTCGCGCCGGAAGAGCTTCTGCGCGCTCAGCGTGAACTTGATGTTGGAGGAGAAGACGTCCGTACGCTCGATGCTCCGGCGGTACATCGACTGGCCGGCGTTGCGGTTGACGCCTTCGATCTTGCCGAGCACCACATCCGTACCGGCACGGTCGGCCATCGCGACCAACCGCTCCAGCGCCTCTTCGCCG
>NZ_JBSFMS010000250.1:0-1194 GCF_053599675.1 Streptomyces sp. NPDC000880
CTCATGTCTGGAACGACCGGTACCACCTCAGTGATCGTCGCGGGCGCCCGTACGCCCATGGGACGCCTGCTCGGCTCGCTCAAATCCTTCTCCGGCGCTGATCTCGGCGGCTTTGCCATCAAGGCGGCGCTGGACCGGGCGGGCATCGGCGGTGATCAGGTGCAGTACGTGATCATGGGCCAGGTGCTGCAGGCCGGGGCCGGGCAGATCCCGGCGCGCCAGGCCGCGGTCAAGGCGGGCATCCCGATGAGCGTTCCCGCGCTCACCGTCAACAAGGTCTGCCTCTCCGGGCTGGACGCCATCGCGCTGGCCGACCAGCTGATCCGCGCCGGTGAGTTCGACGTGATCGTCGCCGGCGGCCAGGAGTCCATGACCAACGCGCCGCACCTGCTGCCCAAGTCCCGGGAGGGCTTCAAGTACGGCGCGATCGAGATGCTCGACTCGATGGCGTACGACGGACTCACCGACGCCTTCGAGAACGTCGCCATGGGCGAGTCCACAGAGAAGCACAACACCCGCCTCGGCATCGCCCGTCCCGAGCAGGACGAGATCGCGGCGCTCTCCCACCAGCGGGCCGCAGCCGCGCAGAAGAACGGCATCTTCGAGGCCGAGATCACGCCGGTCGACATCCCGCAGCGCAAGGGCGAGCCGGTCGTCTTCAGCAAGGACGAAGGCATCCGCGCCGACACCACGGCCGAGTCGCTGGGCAAACTGCGCCCCGCCTTCGCCAAGGACGGCACCATCACCGCCGGTACGTCCTCGCAGATCTCCGACGGCGCCGCGGCGGTCGTGGTGATGAGCAAGGCCAGGGCCGAGGAGCTGGGCCTGGAGTGGATCGCGGAGATCGGCGCGCACGGGAACGTAGCCGGGCCCGACAACTCCCTCCAGTCGCAGCCGTCCAACGCCATCCAGCACGCGCTGCGCAAAGAGGGCATCGGCGTCGAGGACCTCGACCTCGTCGAGATCAACGAAGCCTTCGCCGCGGTCGCCGTGCAGTCAATGAAGGACCTCGGGGTGTCACCCGAAAAGGTGAATGTCAACGGCGGCGCGATCGCACTCGGACACCCGATCGGCATGTCCGGCGCACGGGTGGTGCTCCACTTGGCACTGGAGCTGAAGCGGCGCGGCGGCGGCATCGGCGCGGCGGCACTGTGCGGTGGCGGCGGGCAGGGCGACGCGCTGATCGTGCGTGTC
>NZ_JBSFMS010000251.1:0-1094 GCF_053599675.1 Streptomyces sp. NPDC000880
TCGTCCTCGCCGCCGCCGCCGCCGTCGTCGTTGTGGCCGCCGCGTATCTCGCGCCAGAAGTACAGGGCGTAGGCGGCGAAGAACAGCAGACCCAGCGTGGGCTTGAACGCGAACGCGACCAGGCCGAGGGCGACCTTCACGATGAAGATCGGAAGGAACCACTTCTGGTCCTTCGCCAGGCGCTTCATGTCCTTCTCGCTGCCCAGGACCTTGTCCGACTCGGGCCGCGAGGGCGGCATACCGGCATCCGCCAGGACGCTCTGACGCTCCGTGCGCCGCTTCAGCAGGAGCATGGCCCCGGTCACGCCGTAGGCGACGGTGGCCAGCGCGAGGGGGCCGCCCATCGCCGCGCCGACGCCGATGTTCTTGGCCTCTTCGTCGGCGCCGGTGGTCACCGCGACCAGGGTGACGACGGATTCGGGCAGGGCGGTGCCGAAGGCGGCCAGGATGGTGCCCACCGCCATCTTCCCGACGTTCAGCCGCTCGCCCAGCCATTCCACGGCGTTGACGAACCACTCACAGGACAGGTAGATCGCCACCGCGCACACGATGAGCAACACAAAATGGATCACGCTGATCGTCCAGCTTTCCCGCACCGCGGGAGACCAGGCGATGGCGCGCGGGGATCTACGCGTACGACCTCGGCCCCGCGACGCGCATACGTCGTCGACAAGGAACCGAAGGTCTCGCCCGCCCGGCAGACTCTGCACGGGCCCGGCCACCGGGAACCGTGAAGTTCCAGCATGTCGACGACCAGTTTGCGGGGCTACTCCCCTTCGCAGCCATTCACCCTACGGCATGGGCCGCCCGCCCCCGGCCCGCGGGATGGTGCTCCAGTAGCTTTGACGGGCCGTCAGGTGTGCGGAGGTCCCGAGGAGGGTGTGGCGCCAGAGGCGTTCACCTCTGGGGCAATGGGGGGCAGAGCAGCGGTGCACATACGCCGGGGCCATGGACGGTGCCCGCGTGGAGTGCCTTGGAGGCTCTGGGCATGGTGTGGGACGGTGGATGGCAGTCCCGCAAGGCGTCCAGCAGCGTGGACCCGGCGGGGTCGTACGCGCCGGGTCCGAGGATCTTCCCGCGGGTGGAAACGAGGA
>NZ_JBSFMS010000252.1:0-1049 GCF_053599675.1 Streptomyces sp. NPDC000880
GTTGGCGGGGGCCTTCTTCGCTGCTGAGCCCCAATACGGAATCGAACCGTAGACCTTCTCCTTACCATGGAGACGCTCTACCGACTGAGCTATTGGGGCCTGCTGCGGTTGGCAACGGGATAGATCATACCCCGGACACACGGCTGCTTCGAACCGGCCATTCCTCTGGACCGCCCGATCCCGGCCTGCCACCATGCGCCAATGCTGACAGGCCGGAGAACGCCCAAGGTTGCCGTCACCGTCGCCGTGGCCTTACTCCTGACCGCCTGCGGCTCGGACGACGATGACACCAAGAAGAAGCCCAAAGCGCCCCCTGCGGCCAAGGAGGACCCGCGCCCGGGCGACCAGCGTGTGACGATCACATGGAAGGGCCAGAAGAGTGTGTACGCGGTCCACGCCCCACCGACGTACACCCCGGCCAAGGAGCTGCCCCTGGTCATCGCCAGGCATCCGTACCCCAGCGACGGCGCCTATGCCGCCAAGCTCACCGGCCTCAATGCCAAGGCCGACAAGGAAGGCTTCCTCGTCGCCTACCCCGACAGCCTCAATCAGGCCTACAACGCACTGATCTGCCACGAACGGCGCCGCTTACATGCCGAAGTCCCCGGTCTCCGTGGTCACCTTCATCGGCGGCCTCGACCAGAACCACAACATCATGGAAATCGGCATCAGCACCTGGCACGAACGGCTTGCCTGCAAGGCCGGCCCAGCAGTGAAGGTCAAGGACAACAACACCCGCACGCCAGCGAAGGGCGGGGCCAGTCGGAGTTCCTGACGTACCGCCTCCCGGACATGGGCCACAACTGGCCCGGCAACAAGGACCCGGGAATGGGCGATCCGGTGACCGGCGTCAATGCCACGGACCTCATCTGGGAGTTCTTCAAGGCGCATCCGAGGAAATCGTCCTGAACGCAAAAATGCCTCAGTCCCCGGACAAGTCCGGGGACTGAGGCTAAAGATTGTTCGGCGGCGTCCTACTCTCCCACAGGGTCCCCCCTGCAGTACCATCGGCGCTGAAAGGCTTAGCTTCCGGGTTCGGAATGTAACCG
>NZ_JBSFMS010000253.1:0-1046 GCF_053599675.1 Streptomyces sp. NPDC000880
GAACTCCAATCCCTCCCCGGCGCCCAGCTCAACCTCGTCACCGGCCAGGACTACGCCACCACCCCCACTGCATCCACCGCCCCGGCCGCACCCGCACCCCTACCCACAGCCGTCAGCGGCCAGGCACGCTCCGCCGACCACGACCTCTGCTCCGACCTCTCCTACGGCTGATCCCGGTGAACCACCAGCGGTGCGGTTCATTCGCCGTCGTGGCCACCTGCCGGCGGCCCGGGCCGGCCGCTTTCGGATCTGGGTCCGTCTGCCCGGGCTGCGCGGGGCCGCCGGAGGCGGTGTTCCACGATGCCCGGGTGGTCGACGGTAGAGGTCGCCGACCTCTCCCACCGGCTGCGTACCCCGCTGACGTCACTGCGGCTGGAGGCCGAGTCACTTGCGACGCCGCCGACGCCGCCCGCATCACCATGGGCGTGGACGCCATGGAACGGGCAGTCACCGGCCTGATCGGCCAGGCCCGCCATCGTCGGGATGCACATGCCGACGCAGCCTGTGAGTCGACCACTGTGGTACGCGACCGGGTGGCGTTCTGGACCGTACTGGCCGAGGACACCGGCCGGGCAGTCACCCTCGATGTGCTGGCCGACGGCCCGCTGCCCGTCGGGGTCCCCGCCGACGAACTCGCCGCCGCCCTGGACGCTTTGCTGGGTAACGTGTTCGCCCATACACCCGACGGCACCGCGTTCGCCGTCACCTTGGCGCCCAGGGCCGGCGGCGGAGCCCTGCTGACGGTGGCGGACGACGGTCCCGGCCTGTCGGCGGACCAGGTCCGGCGGGGCGCGAGCCGGGGCGGGTCGACCGGCCTCGGACTGGACATCGCCCGTCGAGTCGCCCAATCGAGCGGCGGGCGGCTGGACCTGGCAACCGGTCCGGCCGGCGGTGCCCGGGTGACGCTGGAACTGGGCCCGCCCGCGCCCGGTCCGACCCCGGAGGGAATGCCTTAGCCTCGATCCACCGGCGTGGTTTGAGAGTGATCTTCAGACCGGTTTCTTATCCGGTTTGGGTCGGTGTCCGGGGATGGGCGGGTGGTATCC
>NZ_JBSFMS010000254.1:0-1043 GCF_053599675.1 Streptomyces sp. NPDC000880
CCTTGGGACTGGTCATCGAGATCTCCTGGTCGATCTGAGCTGCGAGGCGCCGTGCCGCGCACCCGGTTCAAGCACCTCCGGGCCCGGATTCTTCGACTTACTTGCCCGGACAACGAACTCCTCACCGCAACGTCCAGGCACGCAACAGCGCGCCGCCGCCCCTCGCGCCGGAGGCGGCGCGCCGAGCGGCAACGGTGTCCCGGACGGCTATCCGTGCTGCGGGTAGGCGTCCTGGATGGTCGCCCACGCGGTCTCCTGCCTGGTCGGTGGCGACCACCCGCTTAGGAGAGCTGGAGCGCACGCTTGGAGTCCGACCTTCCTGCGCCCGCCCAGGCCGTGCAGAGTGTGCGCATGACAGGTGAGGTGGCAACAATCATCGCCGCCGCGATAGCAGCAACAGGCGCGCTCGTCGGAGTTTTTAGTGGCATCATCGTTGGCCGGCACCAGGTCACGGATCAGGCATCTGTTGAGCACGGGCAATGGCTGCGGGGGCAACGCCAGGAGGCCTACACCGCGTTCCTCACTGCCTGGGATGCAGGCATCCCGGAGTTCAGAGAGCTGGTCCTGGAGTCGGACGTGCGGCATCCCCGCTGGCCGACGTGCCTTACTCGCTTCGGCACGCGGGCGTTTCCCTGTGGCTTGAGTCGGGAGGTTCGCCTGCGGAGGTCGCGCGGCGGGCGGGCCACAGCATCGTGGTCCTCTTCCGCTTCTGCGCCAAGGCCATTCACCGCACCCAGCAGCGCTCGAACGAGCAGATCGAGCGGCTCTCGACGCTGCCGACGAGGAGTAGCCGAACCCTTCATCACGGTGACTACTGCGCCGCTTTGCCCACCTCGGGCAGGGCGGCGCCCTCGCGTTTCGCGGTTGGAACTGGACCGCGCTTTGCGCGCGGCCCCAGAACCTTGGCCCTTGGCCGACGCCGCCCGCGCCTGGATCACGGAAGTCGGTGTAACCCCCGACCAATCGAAGAGGCGGCACCACCGGACACGGTCACCCTCGGCGTGCCGACGAACGCGGGCTTCCTGCGCCGCCTGCTGGCCCAC
>NZ_JBSFMS010000255.1:0-1010 GCF_053599675.1 Streptomyces sp. NPDC000880
GATGGGAGTTACCACACCACCATCACGCACAATCAGCAAGGCACCTCGTAGATGCAAGTTTCCCACACCCCGGCGGCGGTCTCCGCTGCGTTCGACGACCGGAATCTGATCGCGTATGCGGGGCTGGTCCCGGTGATGCGGCTGGCCGAGCGGTGCGGTCTTTCGCGCCTGGTGGCGGAGAAGGTGAAGCTGCCCGGTGGGGGGAACGGGGCGGGTGCGGCGGCGGACGCCAAGGTCACGAGCATCGTGGGCGGGATGGCCGCGGGCGCGGACAGCATCGATGACCTGAACGTCCTGCGCCATGGTGCGATGTCCACGATGTTCGCAGGCGTCCGTGCTCCCTCCACGCTCGGTACATTCCTGCGCACGTTCACCCACGGTCACGCCCTTCAACTCCACGCCGTGCACCGCCGGTTCCTCGGCGAACTGGCCGCACACACGCCACTGCTGCCGGGCGCCGGTGCGAGGGCGTTCATCGACGTCGACTCCACTCATAAACGGGTCTACGGGCGGGCCAAGCAGGGAGCGGAGTACGGCCGGTTCAAGGGCATCCGCACACTGCACCCGCTGCTGGCCACGATCTGCACCCCACAATCGAGGCCGGTGATCGCTGCAGTGCGGATGCGACGCGGCAAGGCAGCAGACTCCCGCGGCGCCCCGAAATTCGTGAGCGAGGCTCTGGCCACCGCCGTCGAGGCGGGCTGCACCGGCATGCGGATCCTGCGGGCGGACTCACAGTTCTACAACGCCGGTGTGATCGCCGCCTGCCGCCGGGCCGGAGCCCACTTCTCGATCACCACCGGCATGAACCCGTCCATCAAACGGGCCGTCCTGGCCATCCCCGACGATGCCTGGCAGAAAATCAGTTACCCGAACGCGGTGGAAGATCCCGACACCGGGGAGCTCATCTCGGACGCCGAGGTCGCCGAGATACCCGCATACACCGCGTTCGCCAGCCGCAAAAAGAGCGAGCGGGTCACCGCCCGGCTGATCGTGCGCCGCGTCCGTGA
>NZ_JBSFMS010000256.1:0-1000 GCF_053599675.1 Streptomyces sp. NPDC000880
CCAGACGGGGAGGGGCTGCCGCCGGGTGGGGTCAGGACAGAATCGGGACCAGGCCGATGGCGAAGATGGCGTAGAAGCCGGCGGCGACCGTGAGGCGGGCGGGGGTGAGCTTGTGTGCGCGCATGGTCAGCAGCAGGTAGACGATCGCGGCCATCGTGATCAGGCCGGACCACAGCAGGGCCCCGTCGAACGTCCAGGTGGTGAAGAGCAGGCCGAGGCCGCTGGGCACGGTGGCCTGGATCATCATCGCGCCGGAGACGTTGGCGAGCGCGAGCTGGGTCTTGCCCTGCCGGACCCAGATGACCGCGTTCATGATCTCGGGCAGTTCCGTCGCGATCGGCGAGAGCAGCAGGGCGGTCACCGCGGCGGACAGCCCCAGCATGGGTCCGATCGCGTCCAGTTGCTTCACGAACAGCTGCGAGGCGAAGAAGATCACCACGAGAGTAAGCAGGGTCTGGGCGACGACCGCCCAGGTGTCCGGGGAGGCTTTCTTCGGCTGGAACTTCAGCGGCTCCATCCCCTCCTCGTCCTCGCCGCCGCCGCCGCCGTCGTCGTTGTGGCCGCCGCGTATCTCGCGCCAGAAGTACAGGGCGTAGGCGGCGAAGAACAGCAGACCCAGAGTGGGCTTGAACGCGAACGCGACCAGGCCGAGGGCGACCTTCACGATGAAGATCGGAAGGAACCACTTCTGGTCCTTCGCCAGACGCTTCATGTCCTTCTCGCTGCCCAGGACCTTGTCCGACTCGGGCCGCGAGGGCGGCATACCGGCATCCGCCAGGACACTCTGACGCTCCGTGCGCCGCTTCAGCAGGAGCATCGCCCCGGTCACGCCGTAGGCGACGGTGGCCAGCGCGAGGGGGCCGCCCATCGCCGCGCCGACGCCGATGTTCTTGGCCTCTTCGTCAGCGCCGGTGGTCACCGCGACCAGGGTGACGACGGATTCGGGCAGGGCGGTGCCGAAGGCGGCCAGGATGGTGCCCACCGCCATCTTCCCGACGTT